>NZ_DAMDAY010000163.1:0-7901 GCF_032093475.1 Lysinibacillus sp.
TTTTTCTCTCACATATGCACTTACTCTTTCTGATCTTCCACGCCTGTTTAATTTAAAATCCAATTAGACCTTCCACAACTACATTTCGTTACCACAAAGTCCAATGGTAATCCCCTCATTTACATATAATTAAAAAGGGATATCTGGCAGCAAAAAACTACCGCACGCGCTGCTTGTTATCCCCCTTCATCGAAATTGATAGATTTATTCACTTTCAAAAGCTAGTACAGACTTTTAAAATTTGATATTATGATTAGCATTACTCGTATTTAGTATGTAATCCATGCACTGAATCATATCGTTAATACGTTGTTTTTTTGAGTTGTAATAACGGATGTTTGAACCTTCTCGAATACTTATGGCATCTTTAATAATATTGTGCCATCTTTCAGGTAATTTTTTTAAAGCATATTTACTTGCCTCAACTTTTGAAACAATTTCACGTTCTTGCAATGTATAAAATTGTCTTAGCATCCCTGTAATTGACCATTCAACTTCTAAATCAATTAATTTATTAGGTAACAGAATTGACATAGATTGATATTTTTTTCTAGCTTTCAATCTATTTGCCCAATAGGTGTTCATATTTTTTAATATGTAGTCATTTAGAATTTTGTCATTTACATTGAAGTCGTATGTATCTATACTTGTGCCTAAAATTGTTATTCCTTTATTTTTCAGAATCCACCAAGTAATGGGATTAACCCCTTCATTACTCCATTTAATTTTACCGTCATTTACGTATAAACAATTTTTTATCTCCGACTCGTCTTTTCCAACATCCTCAACTAATAAATAACATCCATCCATCACTGTTCCCTTATATTTTTGATTCAAAGCTTTATGCAGATTAGCTATTTCTTTCACATCTAATTCAGTTAAAGGTCTGTTTATCACTGCGATAAAATCAATATCACTAGAACCTTCGCTATACGCGTTAAGAGCAATTGAACCATGTAAATATAACCCTTCCAGTGTATTTGGAATTTGTTTATTCAATCGTGTAAGATATTCATTTAATATAGTTTGAACCAACATAGACACATTTGAGTTCAGAAAAATCCCCTTCTTCCTAGCATTGATATTTATAATATCAAAATAATGGAAGGTTTTCTAATTTCGATAATCCCCCCGAATGTAGATGAATGCTATTCCCTCTATCTGTATTTGTTAAGAAGGACTACAAAAGATGGTCGGTCGTTAGTCCTAACATTTAGCAATTAAACCTCATCTCATCGACCGACATCCGAGTTTATTTTTCTATGATAAGACATACTCTTAAATTTCATTAAAGCAATCGTTTACAATCATTAAGATGCTTCTTTACAAATCATTAATAAATTCCCATCTAAATCTTTGAATACAAAATAAAAATGATCCTGAATCTCTGTAACAAGTTCCACATGATTTTCCTGCATAAATTGATAAGCAGCCTCAATATCATTCGTTAAAAATTGAATGGCTGGAACTTGGTAAGTAGAAATATCACCATCCTCTTTTCTCCACTTTGGCATGGCATCTAATATTAATCCAGCCGTACCTTCCATCGGTACCACGAATACGTGTCCAAAATATTCTTCTCCTCCTTCCAATCCAAGAATTTTTCTGTACCATTCTTTTGCTTTCTCTAGGTTACGAACTGGAATAAACACACCACCGATTTGGTTTTTAATTGGTGTTCTGTAGTCAGGTGTAGTCATAATACTTCCTCCTTTAATGATGTAATACACTTTTAATTCGCTATTTTCTAATATACACCTTTCTAATTTTGAAAAATTCTTGTGCAACAAGCCTATACTTAGTTCAATCAGAAAAAAAGAACTGCATAGGCAAACTCTTTAAGTTATAATTAACGTCTTTCGTCTTCAATGTGTTATAATGCTTGTAACTGACTAGCCTAAACATAAGGGCATAAACCAATTCGAGCCGTAGCGTCTGTAAACGCTGCGGCTTTTATGTTTGTGGCAGTTTCAAAACAAAAGAAAAAGCCCCACTTCATTGCGCGTGTGACTCTTCTAGACCTCCTAATATTCACTTTTCAAAAGTGAAAAGATGACAAGATCAACATACTTCCCTTTTTCAAATTCATGCTGTCTTAAAACACCTTCTTTGGAGAAATTCAATTTTTCCACTAATCTTATTGATGATGTATTTTCCGGTTCAATTTTCGCCTCTATTTTATTGATTCCCATCGATGTAAAGGCAAAGTGTATTATCTCGCTTAAAGCCTCTTGCATCATACCCTTCCCCCAATAGTCAGGTCTTAAATCATACCCAATTTCTATACGGTTATGTTGTTTTTCATAATTCAAATAACCACATGTTCCAATCACTTTTTGAGACTTAGCGTCTTCGATTACCCATCTTAAGCCAATTTGTTCCTTGAAAATTTTATCGTACCAATTTACTTCATCTAATGCATCTGCCATTGAATCAAATACTTTTAACGGCATATACTTGACTACATTTTCATCGGAATAAAGCTCAAAAAGATCCTGGCAATCCTCAACGTTTCCTTTTCGTAAGATAAAGCGTTCTGTCTCTATTTTTGGAAAATCTTTAAATTCGAACCCCATATTCCTCATAACTCCCCTTTTTCACCAAAACTAACATTTACTAATTAAAAGTAACATATTGCTTAGGAAAATAATCCAAAATATTTAGGTCCTCTATAACAATAGTAATATTATTCATGAGTAGGACTTCGTTTATGTTTTTCGTTAATAATTTTCTTATTAAGGATTCTTACTTTTCCCACCATCAATAACCTCATATCTTCTACTATATACTTAGCTAACTCTTCATCCGATATGTCATCACCATCAATATCAAGACGGAATTCCTGCCCTTGAATTCCACCCCCGTTTGTAAACTCAATTTCAAAGTCAAATAAAACTCGTTTATCCATTGCAGTCCCCACCTTACCTTTAGCGTGCTATCAATATATTCTGCATGGAATGAACTAATACCTTGTTTCTAATTGGCTGCTGCCGCTTCATAAATGCGAAGAAACACTCTCTTTTGCTCAAAATGGTTGCATCTGCTACTCTTGTATTATCAGAATTTTCCTTTTTAAAAGGAGGAACAATCATTGAGTGAAAAATTATTAAGAGTAGGTACCACCTATATTCCAGTTGTAAGTGTAGAACAATCAACAGAATGGTATGTAAACAAACTAGGAGCGGAATTAAGTTATCAAGATAAAGACAAGGCTATACTTAATTTTGCTAACCAAAGTATATTTCTAGTTAAGTCTAAGGAAAATCAAAGCGCCAATTTTTATGATATTTACGGCAATGAGCATTTTTCCTTAACTTTTGAAGTCAATGGTTTACATGCTTTAGAAGCTATACATCGGGAGTTTATTGAAAAACAAATTAGAGTGGGGGAAATTGAGGAAAGAGGACATACGGGGAGAAACTTTGTTTTTATGATGTAAATGGCAATAAGTTTGATGTATGGAGCGAATTAAGCCCGCTCTTTAAGGAAAAATACGAATGCTCAAAGTAATCTCTTAACCTATTTTGCCCAGGCTAATTAAAATCAGCACCTGGGCATTTTGATTTATCTATACATATCTAATAAATTTAACAAATACCTTTCTGTTTCGTTGATTGAAAACATGACTTCCTTATGAAGTTTATCTTCCATAACATTATCATCATTAAAAAGCTCTAAGTATTTATTTACTTCCAGAAAGAATTTTTCATGTTCCTGTAAAAATTCATCAATTTTTTGGTCACCAGGTGTTACGGATAAATAAATAGTTTTAAATAAATTAAAGTCACTATATGCATTACTTAAGAAATAGATGGCCAGCGTTTTATCGCTATTAACATGTGATTTCACAAAAGTTAGATTTTGCTTTAATTTAATCAACGCATTGATAAGATTTGTAGTCTGTTTAAGCATATTTGCTGTATTACTATACATTTTAATAACCACCTCCAACTCTAATAATAGCAAAAAATCATCAAATTGGAATAATTCTCTGCAAAAGTTGTCCTTTCTTCCCTGAATAAAACACTTTATAACCGAAACCATAGGGAAATGTGGCATGCACTAACTAAAAGGCATCAGGACATCTTTCACAAATACCAGCCTTTTAATTGGAACGATTTTGTTTTTATAGTTTTTTCTTTACTAAAGGCAATAAACTATAAAACCCAAGTCATCGAATCATATAAATAGTAGTGTTAAGCTAATTTAGTTTAACTTGGTACCTCCCGAATTGTTACTTAGGGGTCACTACAAGGTGGCCCTTAATAGTTCTCTATTGATCTTTCATCTGTTAAATATTTATTTAGTATAAAAACAATGAATGATATGGCTGAAATGAAAACCTAATTTCAATTCATAGCAGTTATCTACATATTGTTTCATAAATTCTTCAGGAAGCTGTGGCGTTTGCTGACGCTGCGGCTTTTTTGTGCATTTTTCTGTGCTATAAATTTGATTCACTTACTTATACGCGATAATTAAACGATACGAACAGTAGCACTTGAGTTCAAACATGAATAAAAACTAAATGACAAGCTATAGAGCAGGAAATAGATGTTTATGTCTTATTCCTTTTTTTGAGTATTTGAATTGATAACGTCCAATTTAAGTTCTTATAAAGATATAGATATTTCTACTATGTAATAAGCCTTGGTATATAAGAACACCTTTGTTTATAAGTTTTCTATTGAAAAAATATCTACTAATTCATCTCTACAATTTTTTTATTTTTTGGAAATATGATTAATACGACCAAGGAAAGTAACAACCTATTACATATTATGAAAAGGTAATCTGCAGATTATAGATCTTTACATTGGAGGGGGTGAAAATTACATGCCATTAACAACTGGACCAATAGAAAATACAGGAAATCAACCAGCTAATGCAACTAGCGTTCGTGTCAAAATTCTCAATCTTACTGGAGGTCAACTTACTGGCGTAGTTCGAGTTTTTAGACTAAACGGTACAAGACACCTTATATCAACAACTCCATTTAGCGTGGGTGCAAACGCTTCTGCTTTTGTAACACCAGGTTTAGGAAATTCGGCTCAATATGAAGTTGAAATTGCTCCTAACCAAACAGGAGGATTATATAGTGTTTACGGACGAACTGCTTCAGGGGTTATCATTACTGCCCAAAGACTTGTGCACTCAGAATTAACAGAAATTCTTTAATTTCCCATCAGATTTTAACAGTTAAAATCATAAAAGCCCTATAGCTTGCTATAGGGCTTTCCTATTCATTCATTTACCTCCGACTTATCCCCTTTCTGTATTGATCAGTAACAAGAAAAAAATCTATCTCCTTATATTTCTTCAAATTTCATATTATACTTTCAATTATTTAAGCTATACAAAAAATCACATTCATTAAAGGTTGAAATCATTTCTTTATAGACATATTACCAATCGCCTTCCAATCTTTATTCATAAAATATTTATATAGGATAAGATGTATTCTCTTGGGGATTTTTTCCTTGTAACAGATACCTATAATTTACAGGGTCCACAACATATTAAAAAGGGAGGTGAGGAAAGATGAAAAAATTGGACCAACAAAAATTTATTTGCCACAGTGAAAATAATCGAGTATTTCGGCACCGTATAAACGCTATTGACATAGATTCCAATGAATCACCTTTAGAGGTTATTCCTGAAGAAGAAGTTATTCTCCCAATAAAAAATAGATATTTCTATAAAGTTGCAGATGATATTGCTTTAACAAATGGAGCAATCTTCTAAATTTATTTTCAGATAATAATGGCAATTCATGAACATAATTAAAACACTTTAATCCTCATGGATAGATCAATCTTTACCTTAAAACTGTCACCTAAGAGACACCGGTCAGTATAAAGTAACTTAAGATTCGTTAACCCGAAACCCAATTCATACTGGTACAATCACAACCAGAACTCCATTAGAAAGGTAAATATAGTTTAGCTTTTAGCCTAACACTCCTATTTTGGTGCTAAGGGTTACTTTTATCTGAGTGACCCTTAAGATCTTTGTTTTATTTGTCTAAAAATCAGTTACATCTAATCCCTAATATTTACCGATACTTCACGAATAAATTACTGAAAAAATGAATTCTTTATGGAAGGCAATATGACTGATATTTGGATCGTTATCCTTCAATTATAGTACTGCCTCCCTGCCGAAGTATATTTACCTTTTAAGGATGCAAATAAATTATAGAAGTGCCATATTATATATAGGAGGATTTTTAAGTAGTGATGGTGATTGGGATTATGCTTTACACCAACACCACTAATAAAAAGTTATCGATCACTACTTTATGGACAACTATATATCATACAAAAGCCAATTGAACGTATTTTATTATTTCAGGAAACAGGTGAACAGTATACTCGAGAACAACGAGCACAACTATTTGAGCTACTATATGATGCATTTGCGGATGTTGCTAATCAAACTGGTGGCGGTCTACAGATGGAGCCCTCAATTAAAGAACAATATTCTGGAGGATTTCAATATAAAGAACGAATATCTTCAATGCTTGAATGCCTACATAGAAGCGAGAACCCCAGAAAAACGTAAGGAAGCCCATTTACAACTGAAGGAACAATATGAAGCCTATCAGATATTTTTAAAAAAGGCGGAAACAAATTAGTTAAACCATTTGAGTAAGGGCTTCGATACACCTGATTAAGTTTCATAAAAAAACCTATATGTTAACTTAAATAATAATCCATGTTAACATATTATATATCATTATTTTGGGGGTGTTTTTTTGTCTGACAAGAATAAATCATTGCTTGGCTCGGTTACTAGTTTGGCTTTACTTACTTTAGGAGGATATCGAATCTTTACAAACAACTTAGAAGCTATGTCCATTCTCGTAGCCTATGTTTTCTTTATTTGCGGACTGATAGGCTTTATTTTTAATGTAATAAAGTTATCTAAAATTCCTAGAACCTAACGTTGTCATATTACAACCTTTCAAATTTAAATCGAGTACCGTTCCCTTTCTTTTTTCTAACAGGCCCAGAAATACTTCATGGGTTTACATATGTTAAGTCTAGAGCACAAAGAAGGGCGGAATGAAATGGATCCACGGTTAGCACAATTGCTTCAAAAAGTAAGTTTATATGGTACGTTAGCGAAATACTATGAACATATTGATCCAGAGAAACATATGTATTTTTACGAACAACATTTTAAGTATGAAACACAACTTGTTCAACTGTATTGGCAACTTCACAGAGAAAATCCATATGCCTATTAATTCAAAAAAGACCAGTAGCTCCTTTTTTAGAGAGCCTGGTCTTTGTTTTGCTCAATTTTTCTTTGTTCCTGAAATACCTTTCTTGTCCCTTATATAGTCTATTGGAGCTCGAATAATACTATCGAATAAATCAGTTGGTTTACGTGGTATAGCAGGTGTCATGAAATTAGTGCCTAAAGATTTTAAGCTTAGTAAATGATGGATTAGCCATGCAAGGGCGAGCATTTGTCCAAACAAGCCAAACAGTCCGGCAGATAAGATAAAAATATATCGTACAAATCGACTTGCATTACTCATTAAAAATATAGGGGGAAGAAAGGATAGTAACGCTGATGTAGCTACTAATACAATAAGAATATTACTTAAAAGACCAGCTTGCACTGCAGCTGTTCCAATAACTATACCGCCAACGATACCGATTGTTTGCCCTACCTTTGTCGGCATTCGAGAACCCGCTTCTCGTAAAACTTCAACGATCAGTTCAATAAACAACACTTCTATAAGAGGTGGAAATGGAACTTTACTCCTCGATTCCTGAAGATTTAATAATAATTCATATGGTAAAATTTCCGGATGAAAAGTTAAGGCTGATATATACATCGGCGTAATCATGATTGTAAGGAAAAAGCCAAAAAAGCGTAACATTCTT
>NZ_DAMDAY010000164.1:0-7675 GCF_032093475.1 Lysinibacillus sp.
AAAAATGTCATTGTCGAGCACCCAATATACGGAGAACTCATAGCATCGATTATGGTATCTAACCGTCATGAAGTGAAACAATTTATAGAACGTGTTAACGAAACACAGGCAAATTATTTATCAGCTCTCACAGGCGGCATTCATTTGCATGTTATTACTGCACCTTCTGTTGAGGTATTAACTTTGATTGAACAAGCTCTAGAAAAAAAGGGATACTTAGTGCAAGATCAATAAATAAAAAAGCACCGTCTGGGATATCATGTCAAACGGTGCTTTGTGTTTTATTGTAGGTATAGTCTTCTCTCCGCGGGTACCCCTATCATATTAGGAGAGGAATCTTTGTCGTTGAGAAGGTGTTGGCAAAAGACATTCACTTTTCTGACCGAATAAACGATAGCGATATTTGGCAAATAGGCGGTATAGCGCATTGCGTATAAATGGTGGCACGAGGATGAAAAGATACAAGCAAGGCCACAGCCTATCTAATTTCTTACATATTTTTAGAGCAGCTGTTGATTCAAAAAAAACTTGCCCATGTTCAATAAGAATCACACTATCTATATTCTTTGAAATATTGAACTGCGCTAGTAGGTTTTGGCCAAAATCACTTTGAAGTGAGGCAAATTGAAAATAGCCAGCTTGATCACGCTTAATAATAAATTGAACCGTGCTATCACAAAAATTACAGACACCATCAAATAAAATGATCCCACCCATCACATTTCCTCCTTATCGTTACTCTGCATCGTCTGAAGTTAAATAAGTAAAGTAGGTACCCAGTGACTTGACCTTACAGCCTAGGGCAGCAAGCTCTTCCATTGCCCCACGCATCATCGGTTCTTTTTCATCTGCTAATACATCAATCATGAAGAAATAATCGCCTAAACCTGTTTTAAGTGGACGTGATTCAATTTTACTTAAATTCAGTTGACGCCAGGCAAAAACAGAAAGCACCTGATGTAACGCCCCTGAACGATCAGTCGGCAATGTTATCATAAATGTCGTTTTTGCTTGCCCCTCTGATAGCTCTTGTGGCAAGCGTTTATTTTGTTTAGACAATACAAAGAAGCGTGTATGGTTAAAATGGAAATCATGGATATTCGACTCCACTATTTCAAGGCCATACTTTTCCGCTGCCGCCGCATTACCGACTGCCGCTATACATTCTTCTGGGTTTTCAGATACATATTTTGCTGCAGCTGCAGTTGAAGTAGTTTGATGTAATGGTACATGACTGAAACGATAAAATAAATATTTATGACATTGTGCAAGCGCATGAGGATGGGAATAGACACCCTCGATCGATTGCCAATGATCCTTCTGCGCTTTATTGACCATTAAATGTTGCTGGATTTTAAGGAGTAATTCACCAGTCACATACAGTGTTGCCTCATGGAATAAGTAATCTAATGTTAACGTTACAGAACCTTCTAAGGCATTTTCTAAAGGTACGACAGCTAAATCAACCTTTCCCTCTGCGACAGCCTCAATACATTCTGGAATCGTTGCGCATGGTATAAGCCACTCATTTGGAAAAGTAGCCTTTGTTGCTAAGTATGTAAATGATGCTTCTGGTCCTAAATAGGCAATTCGATTTTCCCATTGTTGCTTTGTCATTGCAAATACCTCCTTTATGGCACAATAAGGAGCAGCCCCTCCTGTGCAATCACTGTTGGGACAGCTCCTTATTTGAGCTTTGTTATCGTATTTTTTACCTATAGACTTATTCAATACGATAATTGTCATTTTTATCAAAAATTAAAGGCTTTGAACACTACAATACTTATAATGCACCAGAACTAATCACTTCTGCTGATTCAACAAAATCTAAGCGTTTTAATTGCTGGATGAGATCATCAAGGTCACAGGTCATGCTCGTTACATCCAATGATAATGTAACATTAGCACGACCCTGAATAGGGATTGTTTGATGAATTGTCAATACATTACAATGTGTAATGGTCACCGTTTCTAAAAGCTTGGCAAGTGTTCCTTTTCTATCTTGAAGCTGTAAAAAGACTGTTAAAATGCGTTCCTGCACAATTGAATGAAAAGGAAAAACCGCATCACGATATTTGTAAAACGCACTTCGCGATAAATCCACCTGCTTTACCGCATCCCAAATGGAGGATACTGAACCACTTGATAGTAGGTGTTTCGCCTCCAAAGTTTTTTGCATTGCATCCGTTAAAACATCCTCACGAACTAAATAATATCGCTGATTCGCAACATTCTTCATACGCTTCCCCCTAAAACTCATGTCTTAATCGACAAATTCAAATTCAAACTCTTGTAGGCGTACTGTATCGCCATCTTGTGCTCCACGCTCTCGAAGAGCCTCGTCCACACCCATTGCACGCAATTGTCGAGCAAAACGACGAATTCCATCTTCACGGCTAAAGTCTGTCATTTTAAATAAACGTTCAATCGCATAACCACTAATAATAAAGGTACCATCATCATCACGAGTAATTTCGAAATCTTCGCCTTTTGCTTCATGCTTGTACATGACTGTTGCCTCTGATTGCTCCTCTAAGTCATCATATAGAGGGAATTCAGGCGTTACTTCTAATAGATCCGCAATGGCAAATAGAAGCTCTTTTAACCCTTGACGTGAAATAGCAGAAATCGGGAAGATTTGTACTTCCTCTCCGACCTTTTGGCGGAATTCCGCTAAGTTTTCTTCTGCATCTGGCATATCCATTTTATTGGCAACAATAATTTGTGGACGCTCTGTTAAACGAAGATTATATTGTTTCAGTTCTTCATTGATTGTTAAATAATCCTCATACGGATCGCGGCCTTCCATTCCTGACATATCAATGACATGAACAATAACCCGTGTACGCTCAATATGTCTTAAAAATTGATGGCCTAATCCTACCCCTTCGTGTGCTCCTTCGATTAGCCCCGGTAAATCTGCCATCGCAAAGCTTCGGTGATCATCTGTTTCAATCATCCCTAAATTCGGTACAATGGTTGTAAAATGATAAGCACCAATTTTTGGTTTAGCTGCAGAAACAACAGATAAAAGCGTTGATTTACCAACACTTGGGAAACCTACTAACCCTACATCTGCTAAAACTTTTAACTCTAATATAACATTTAATTCTTGTCCTGGCTCACCTTTTTCAGAAAGTTCTGGCGCTGGGTTAGCAGGTGTGGCAAATCTTGAATTCCCACGGCCACCGCGTCCTGCTTTTGCAATAATAGCTCTTTGTTGGTGCTCGACTAAATCGGCAATGACAGCGTTCGTTTCCTCATTGATAACCACTGTTCCTGGTGGCACTTTAATAATTAAATCATCAGCATTTTTACCATGCATGCCTTTACTCATCCCATGTTCACCACGAGGAGCCTTAAAATGGCGTTTGTAACGGAAGTCCATTAATGTACGGAGACCTTCGTCTACTTCAAATACTACATTACCACCATGTCCACCATCGCCACCTGCTGGACCACCATTGGGTACATATTTTTCACGACGAAAGGCTACCATACCGTCTCCGCCGTCGCCACCTTTAACATAAATTTTTACGTGATCGACAAACATTTAGTTCACTCCCTATTTGCACTCAAGACATATTGCCAGCGCGTATTTGACTGCTCAATTGTTTGAATGTCGAATTGTTTCAAACCTTTTTCGGTGAATGCATCAGCACTCCATAACCCATTTAGCGTGAATGTCACGGCAAATGTATGATCGTCAACACGTACATCAAGCGTTAGGATCTGCTCTGTAAACGGATCTAATGTATCATAAACATGCAAAACTGTTTTGTTTAAATAATCTACAACTTCCTGATCAATATCATTGGTCACAGGCTTTTTTATCTCACCGCTTAGCTTCCATGCTAATGATGGATAACGCCATCCTGCTGTTTGTAGCCATTCTATTGTTTGTGGTAATTGTAGTCGATTGAGGATAGAAAACACTCTTAGTTGTTCTGAATAATGCTGAATAAGTTCCTTTGTTTCATCAATTCTACCTAAATCTAAATTCATGCGAATCAGTTGCAGTTGATTCACATAATCATGATTTGCAAAACGTAATACTTCACTAATGGTTAGTGATTGATTGTTCATCCCATTCACTCCAATAAAGTTATCCTTACTAGTATAACAAGTTTTGCTGTAATTTTCCCTAATTCTTTATTCAATTATGCCTTAGCATAATATGTTTCGATTGAGAAGTTAACGTGATAAACTACATTCTTCTCATCACCTATAGAAGAGGGAGACTTCTGTACCTGTTACTATGCTTTCATAAAAACATGTACTAAAAGTCATTGAAATTTAGCCAAAAAAAGGACTGCAATAAATGCAGTCCTCCGCTTTATGTTATCTTATAAAAGATTAAGCTTCTTGTGTTGCTGGGTATACAGATACTTGTTTGCGATCGCGACCTAAACGTTCGAATTTCACAACGCCGTCAACTTTAGCAAATAGTGTATCGTCACCACCACGACCTACGTTTGTACCTGGGTAAATTTTTGTACCGCGTTGACGGTAAAGAATTGAACCACCAGTTACGAATTGGCCATCAGCACGTTTAGCACCAAGTCGTTTAGACTCAGAGTCACGTCCGTTTTTAGTAGAACCAACCCCTTTTTTCGATGCGAAAAGTTGAAGGTCTAATGCTAATAATAATTTCATCGAGTTCCACCTCCTACTTGGTTGTAGTTGATTTGGATGTATTGTCCGTAATTTTGCACCATAGAATACACTTGGGCAGTCATTACTTGAACAATTAACTGTAGTTTTGCATCTATTTCAGGCTCTAAATCTAATGGTAAATCTACCTTCAGATAGCCTCCACCTTCAGCTGCTTGTTCGATTTCTGGTTGAATCTGTAATAATGCATAAATAGCATTGACTGTACCAATGGCAATAGTCGACGCTCCTGCACATACTAAATCTTTGCCAGATTCATCGTAACCAGCATGTCCTGAAAATTCGAATGCTGACACATGTCTATTTTCATCGTGATGAATCGTAACTTGTATCATTCGCTACACCTCACAATTAAGCGTTGATTGCTTCAACAACTAATTTTGTGTAAGGTTGACGGTGACCTTGTTTACGACGGTAGTTCTTTTTAGCTTTCATTTTGAAAACAACGATTTTTTTCGCACGGCCTTCTTTCACAACTTTAGCTGTTACAGTAGCGCCTTCTACGAATGGAGCGCCAACTTTAACGTTTTCGCCACCTACGAATAAAACTTTATCAAAAGTTACAACCTCGTCAGCTTCTACGCCTAATTTTTCAACATAGATTTCTTGACCAGCTTCTACTTTGATTTGTTTACCACCAGTTTCAATAATTGCGTACATTTTACTGCACCTCCTCTTAGACTCAGACTCGCCTGTTTAATAAAGGTGATCCTATCAGATACTTAAACCTTTCCAGAGCGGTTGTAGTAGCACGGGTGCTACAAACAATAACATTAAAATATTACCACATGATTTATTTTAAGTCAATCTATTCATAACATATTTTTCAAAGGCTATTCGATATTTTCGATAATGCCATTCTTTCCATGCTTGAAGCCAAATAAATAAAATGATAATTGCTAAAAAAATAGATTGTGGCAAAAAAAGCAACGTGATGAATAAAAGTATAGTCGAAACGATGAAGGATAGCCAATAATAACTTTCCACCAACTGAGCTCTTGGGTGATGTAAAAAGAGCCAGGCTAAAAATATTCTCCCTCCATCTAACGGTATGATAGGAACAATATTTACAGCCAATAACACTAGTTGCACGCTTATAAGTCTAGTAGCAAGTAGTTCAGGCATAAAAAAAGCGAGGCCAATCCCAATAATGGTAGCGATTGGTCCTCCTAATGCAATCCATAGGAGTGACGACGCTTGCACAACCGCTGGATTTTCAAATTGAATTTCTCCCCCATATGGTGTAATGACGCATGATTTCACCTTGACACCGCACAATAATGCTGCAATTAAGTGCCCTGCCTCGTGCCATAACAATGAAAATAATATAATGGCGTAATAAGCTAATTGCCCACTCAAAATCATGACAAACACAAGAGGGATGCACAGAAGATGTAATTTAATCTTCATTGGTCTCCGTCATTTCGAGCCATTGTACAATTTGCTCTAAATCGTAATGGGTATCTCCCTTTTCAATGGAAAGATAAAGTTGACCCGCTTCTTTCATGCCAATTAAATCATTTGCTTGAATAGATGTATAAGGTAGTTGTGCTAAACTATCTAGCATCCCATAAGATACTGTTGTACCATCTTCGTAACTAATGGTCATGGTCTTACCTGTATACTTTGTATGTCCAGTAAAAACAACTAAGCCTGTCTGACCAGCATAGACTGGCAAACCTACATCATACTGCAATAAATAGCCTTCTTTAAAAACTTGGGCGTTGGCAAATGTTAAAAGATCTGCTTGCCCTACATCACTAGATACCATGATCGTCTCTTTTTCTTTTTCGAACCAGCTTTGCCCGAGCTCACTTAAATACGTTAAATCAGCAGAGGTTGTCACAAGCTTCCGAACAGGTGTATCCACTACACCCTGATCCTCTAAACGAATTACAAGCATAATTGCTGCCACAAGTAATATCGTGACGAACCATTTCCATTTTTTAAACAAGCTCTCATCCTTTTTTCCACACTATATGAGATTGCATGTCCAAACATGCACAAGAAAAAACCTTCTCGTACAATTGCACGAAAAGGTTTTAATTTATTTTGAAAATAGCGCTTTAAGTTTAGAAAACATTCCTCTTTGCTCGTCTTGAATAGCCATCAAAGGCACCGATTCACCTAAAATACGACGAGCGATATTTCGATAGCCTAATGATGCTTTATTGGATGGGTCCATGACGATTGGCTCCCCTTTATTTGAAGAAGAAATTACGCCTTCACTATCTACAATAATACCTAATAAATCAATAGATAGATGGGTTGTAATTTCATTGACATCCAATGTGTCACCGCTCTTCATCATATGTTGTCGTATACGGTTAATGATTAGTTTAGGTGCTGTAATTTCCTCTTGCTCAAGTAAACCGATAATTCGATCCGCATCACGAACAGCAGAAATCTCAGGTGTTGTGACAACAATCGCATGATCTGCACCAGCAACGGCATTACGATAGCCTTGTTCGATACCAGCAGGACAGTCAATTAACACATAATCATAATCTCTTTTCAATTCCTCTACTAAGCTCTTCATTTGCTCTGGGGTAACAGCATTTTTATCTGTTGTTTGAGCAGCAGGTAATAAAAATAGTTTTTCATCTACGCGCTTATCCTTAATTAATGCTTGGTGAATTTTGCAGCGTCCTTCCACCACATCAACTAGGTCATAAATAATACGATTTTCTAGGCCTAAAATTACATCTAAATTACGCAGGCCAATATCTGTATCGACTAAACATACTTTTTTACCTTGTAGAGCCAATGCAGTCCCAAGGTTAGCCGTTGTCGTTGTTTTACCGACACCGCCTTTACCTGAAGTTATGACGATCGCTTCTCCCACACTAGCTTCCTCCCTTAGACACATTTAACAATGGTCGAATATTTTTTAAGGCATGAATTTGATCGTACGTAATCCGTCCATCGTAGCCAATAAAAGCACAAGTCATTTCTGCTTGATTCATCGCTTTTACATGTTCATCTGACATTGCCTGAGCTT
>NZ_DAMDAY010000165.1:0-7611 GCF_032093475.1 Lysinibacillus sp.
AAAATAAGCTTTCATTTAACATAATTAATGGTAAACAAAGGATGAAGAAGGGAGGTGCCAGCATTTGCCATATACGCTTTTTATCTCCTGTCATTTTCAATAAATCAGCTACGATGTACAAAAGGAAACTTACACGTATAAAAGTTCCGGTTAACCATTGGTAAATAGAGAAGAAGTCAAGATGTTCAATATAGCGCCCAATCGTCACTAAACCCCATTCTTCATAGGCAGGATAGCGTTGTTTAGCGGCTTCACTTGGACCAAACTCCGTTATGGCACCAATTAATGGACCTAAAGTTAAACCAACTAGGATCGCTAGCATAATAGCAAAGTGATACCAGCGAATTTGCTCTTTATACTGATGCTGTAAAAATAACAATATTAACAGCTCAATAAACCCTGATGCTGGGAATATCATACCTCGAAACACGGGCTGTAATCCATGTTCAAAGAAGGGTCGTAATAATTCATAATCTTTTACTTGTATATTGGTAAAGGCAACAAAAAAGCCAAGAACGACAACCCCAAATAATACAAAGACATTTAAGATGACGATCGTCTGTAGACTAGTGGTCACCAGTAGTATACAAAGAAAAATATAGATAACTAATAATATGATAACAGGCGTTTGAGGTAAAAATGTCGTATTGACCCATTGTAAGGTTTCAACCATTGTAAAAGCCGTCATAATCATTAAAAAAATAATAATCGCATAAATAATAATGGTAGAGCCGATTTTTCCGATTTTTTCGTTTAACCAGTCTCGGATGGATTCTTGTTTAGTTTTCTTGTGAATATACACAACAAGAAATAGCCAAAAGAACATGATACCTCCAGCAAACAATACGGATAGCCAGCCATCTCTTTTGGCCATATCTAAAAGAGGAGGAAGAATGGTTACATGGTTTTTCAAGCCAATAACTGTCATTGATAGGAAGATGACATGTAAAATACTGATTGATCCTACACCTTTCATGATGAAAACCCTCTAACATTGATTGATACATATTAGCTTAGACAAAAAAAGTCAGCTTTATAAGCAAAAAATGGTATGTCTACATGAAAAAACGAGGTATTTGATGAGTCAATCGTCAAATACCTCGTCGTATGGTAAGTCAGCTACATTAATGAATATATTTCATGCTAACAAGATCTTCTTGTAGGACATCTGTTGGAATTTCAAATTCTACAACACCCATGTAACCTGGAGCTACTTCATATTTATCGAAGGAAATCACCAGCTTCCCTTGATCTGAAATATAAAATGACTGATCTGGTTTGATTGTTGTAAATTCCTCCATTAAATCTTCGTCGGCAAGACCAGCGCCTTTCACCCAATACACTTTTTCTTGATTAGATTCTGCAATTTGTGCACGCATTTGCTCTTTGATATTTTCACTAATCGTCTTAATATATTGTTGATCTTTAAAGAGCATCGGTAGTGTAATTAAAATTTCATTTTCTTTATCAATTGTATCGTATTCCATCACCGTAGAAGACGAGGCCACTGTATTCACAACATAACGACCAATCGATAATATTTGCTCATTATCTGTTTTTATTTCAAAGCCACTATCAACGCCTAAATGACCTCCACCATTGGCCTTTAAATCACCAACTTCTGCGATGAACTGATCGTAGAGGGCCTTTCCCTCTGCACGATATTTTTCATTTAATGTATTCGCAAGGTCTTGATTATCTAAATTTTCAATGGATGGAACCTTAATATTGGCATCATAATTATCTTCTGTCACTTCATATTCTGTCCATGTTAATACTTTGACAACACTACCGACAACGGGAATTTCAGAGAGTGTTTTGGCCATTGCCGGACTAACATTTAAGCTAGCAGTAAATAGCATAGCTGCAGCAGCTGAACCAAGTAACCATTGTGGTGTACGGTTTTTTTTCTTTTTTCTGCCTTGCTTCAGTGCCTTTTCAACGACAAAGTCTAGCTCCTTTGGAATAGGAACCTCTATATATTGTTTTTCTAAATCTCGTAATTTTTTATCCATGTGCAGTTTCTCCCTTCACATCTTCTAATTGTATTTTCAATAGTTTTAATGCTTTATAAAGACGCGATTTGGCTGTACTCAACTTGATATCGAGGATGTTCGCCACGTCAGCGAGCTTTAAATCCTCGAAATAGTGAAGAATGACAACCTCACGATACATTTGTGGGAGCTCATCTAATGCATGCTCCAAGTCGACATTTTCATAAACGTCCTCTTGGGCAGGAGTTAAATATTGCAGTGTATCATCATCTGTAACCTGTAAGCGTTTATGCTTACGTAAAAAATCAATGGCTGTACGGACAACTATTTTGTAAAACCAGCTTTTCATATAGGTCACATTTTCAAGTCGATCTAATGACAGCATGGCTTTTTGAATACTGTCCTGTACAACATCTAGTGCGTCCTGTTCATTTTTTGTATAGCTATACGCGAGCAAATAAAATCGCTCTTTTTGTTCACGAATGAATTGGACAAACACCTCTTCATGTTGAAATGCATTTCTTGTTTTCATGTCCAAAGAAGCTCCTTTTTTAACATTGTCAAATTGTATACATGTACTAGACGTGCGAAGGGTGGGAAAAAGTTAATAGCATTAAAAAAAACTTACCCCAATATGAGATAAGTTTTATCCTTCTATAGTTGTGGCATACGTTATGCATAACAGAGTGTTATGAAAAATAGTCATATGTATTTTTCAAGAGTAATAGAATAGTCACAACGATAAATAGTTTACGAACATAACCACTGCCGCGTTTAATGGCAAACTTAGATCCAACAATGGCGCCTGCAATTTGAGCAAGCCCCATTGGTAAACCATAGGCATAATTTATTTGTCCTAAGTATATAAACATAAGAAGGGCTGCTATATTGCTGCCAAAATTTAAAAATTTAGCATTTCCTGCCGATTGTAAAAAATCAAACCCAACCATTAGAAAAGCAAATAATAAAAATGAGCCTGTCCCAGGACCTAAAAAGCCATCATAAAAGCCAATAAGCGTGATGACGATAACAAAAATCATATAGCGTTTGGGTGTTAACTTTTTATAGGTAGTCATACTTCCCCAGTCTTTTTTGAAGATAGTATAGATGGCTACTGCTGCGAGCATGAACAACATGAGTGGCTTAAGTACACTCGGATCCATTAAGTGGACAATCCAAGCACCAAGCATGGAGCCGAAAAAGACAAAAGGGAATAATTTATGCACGGCTTTTATATCTAGTTTACCAGAACGATAAAATGTCACGGTACTAGTAAGTGACCCCATCGTACCTGCTAATTTATTGGTTGCAACTGCAGCAGAGGGGGGAAGGCCAACAAAAAGGAGGGCTGGCAAAGAAATAAGTCCGCCACCACCAACAACAGAATCAATAAATGCTGCTAAGAAACCGAATAGGAGTAGGATGATTAAAATATTTATGTCTAAATCAAAAGGCACAACAAGGTCCTCTCTTTTCTATTGTAATAATCTGATAGTAGCGAACTGAAGATAGGCTGTAAATACTCTTTTAGTATTTTAGAGTAGGGAAGCTTAAAATGACTAGATAGTAAAATGATATAATTTCTACATTATTCAAATAATTTCTACTTAAAGTCGTTATTTTGATGTATTATGTAGAAGATGGTGTTTTTACTTAAAGGGGACGTGATGACATGAGTTTAGGCAATCATATACGCGTTTTTCTCTGTGTTGTGTTTATGGGGGTTCTTGTAGGATATGTCTTTAATGCAAAAAAAGATATAACAGATCATGACTATATTGATCTCGTAAAAGAAGGCTATTTGGAGAATTTTTCAGATGTGACAGTGCGAAATGCGTTTAATTATGCGTTTTTTGAACCATATTGGCGTTATTATCAGGCAAAGACTGGAGAACATGTTGTTGAATTATCAGGGGATATAACGTTTCAAGATGAAAAAGGACATGCGATTTTACAATTTGTTGTTAACGAAGAAACCCAGCAATTTTCTCTTCAAGCGATGAAATTTAATGACGTGGTATTCAATCAGCAACAAAAACAAAAGCTAGTGAGCTTGGTCTATCGAACATGGGAAAATAAACAACTAGCTTATGAGTAAGGTTTTTTATTTTGTAAATCATCCAAACTGTATTACAGTAAAAGAGGGAGCTAAGAGACAGAGAGGATGTTTTAAATGAGATTAAGTATTTTAGATCAAATGCCTATACCTAAGGGTCATTCGGCAGAGGAAGCCTTCCAACGTACAGAACAACTGGCACTGCAAGGTGAAGAACTTGGCTATCATCGTATGTGGCTAGCTGAACACCATAATAGTCAGTCACTAGCAAGTTCAGCTCCCGAAGTGACCGCTGCTTTTTTAGCTGCGAAAACAAAGCGACTTCGCATTGGTACTGGTGGCGTCATGATGATGCATTATTCACCATATAAGCTTGCAGAGGTATTCAAGACATTATCTGGCCTAGCACCAAATCGTATTGACTTTGGTGTAGGGAGAGCCCCTGGTGGCGATCATGCTGCTATTTATGCTTTAGCAGAGGGAAGAAGACAACGCTTCACAGAACAGTACGACAAACTCGACATTATTTTAAAGTTAATGAATAACCAGAAAACAGGTGAACATGTTTATGATCAAGTTGTTGCAGCCCCAGCACAAATTTCTTTACCTGAAGCTTGGTTACTAGGTTCGAGTGGGCAAAGTGCTATGCAGGCTGGTCAACTGGGGGTAGGGTATTCTTATGCTCAATTCTTTACCGGTAATATGTCGAAGGATATTTTTGATGCCTATAAAGCCTATTTTACGCCTTCTTATTATATGGAAAAACCACAAATTATCGTCACATATGCAGCAACTGTTGCACCGACATTAGAAGAAGCGGAATATTTGGCTAAACCAATTGATATTTCTCGTCTTCAACTGATGAAGGGCCAAATTATTCAAACGATGTCACCAGAAGAAGCAAAGGATTATCCACTAACTGAGATGGATAAAATAACGATTGCTAATAATCGTAAAGCGAACCTTGTTGGTACACCAAAGGACATTGCTGCATTTTTAATTGCTGAGCAAGAACACTATGGGTTTGATGAAGTAATGCTAAATTGTAATCAATATGAATTAGACAGTCGTTTAAATACTTATAGATTCCTGGCAGAGGAATTACTATAAAAAAATATACCATCTTTATAATGTTTTAATTAAGATGAAGCTAATTATTAAATCACCTCTTGTTTTTTTAGAGGTGATTTTTTATTGAAAATTTGAGTAGAAATTGTCATGTTGAAAGAAAAAGAAAAACCCGGAAATCATTTTCCGGGTCTGATTACCACTTACTATTTTTGCTCCATGACACACTGCCTCGCTTCCGTATAGATTCTTAAGAAGATCCTAAGAAAACTGTACTTTAGCTTTATTCAGCTTTGATGGTCCTTCAGAGTAATCGATCAATCGCACTCATCGGGTTAACCCTCCTAGTCATCGGATTTATTAAGTGAAATCTTTATTAGTATAGATCAACTATTATTTTTTATACGTCATTTATTATAAATAAAATTAAAATCTTAATTGTATTGAAATGCTCGTCGTTATTCAAATGACTGGGTATGATTTTAATGATTGATAGTTATTTCCATTAATGTGGTTGACTTGAAATGTGTATTAAGCATATAATACATCACAAGAAGTGTATTATGTGCTTAATACATTTTTTTAATATTGGTGTATTAATCTATTAATACATCCTACTTGTTGGCTTTGGAATGACTAATTTTGCAAAACGTACAATCAATCATCATACACAATGTGTATTAAGTAGTTAATACACAAAGATAGGATATAAAGGAGTTGAGTATATTGACTGTAAAGTTTAATAATCGGGATCCGGTTTATGTTCAGGTTATTCGGCACTTGAAGGAACAAATTGCCAAGGGCTATTATGAACCCGGTCAGGAGATTCCCTCAAGAAGGGAATTGGCCAACCAGCTAAAGATTAACCCCAATACAGCACAACGAGCTTATAAGGAAATGGAGGAACAAGGATTGATTTTTACTGAGGGGAATATGCCAAGCTGCATTACGAAAGATGGAGCGGTCCTTAAAAGTGTTCGTGAAGAATTAATTCTGGAAGCGGTCGACTTATTTTTAAGTTCAATTAAATCCATCGATGTGCCGTTAGCTGAAGTGTTGGAACTTGTGAAAAAAAAGCATGATGCCGAAATTGGAGCGGAGGAATCATAATGATCGAAGTAAAAAATGTTACGAAAAAATACGGTAGGATACAGGTTTTAAACGATCTTTCTTTTACCGCTAAAAAAGGCGAAATTACCTGCTTAATTGGAATAAATGGAGTGGGGAAAACAACAATTTTGAAAGCTATAATGGCACTTACTCCGATTAATAGCGGTGACATTTTAATTGATGGGGAAAAAATCCGAAAAGATAGTTTTGATAAAATTTCCTTTATTCCTGACACGATTACGATGTTGCCTCAAATGAAAATTTGTGATGCCATTGCATTCATGGCTGATTTTTATAAAAGCTGGAATTCACATAGGGCAGAGGAGCTACTGAAATTTTTCAAACTAGATCCAGCTGAACGGATTGCTAATTTATCGAAGGGAAATGCAGCTAAGGTAAATATGCTGCTAGGATTATCCATGGATGTGGATTATTTGTTAATGGATGAACCATTCTCTGGTATTGATCTGTTCTCTCGTGAACAGATAGCCGACGTGTTTACAAGCCATTTAATTGAAGAGCGAGGGGTCATTATTACCACTCATGAAATTAGTGATATTGAACATTTGATTGATAAAGCGGTTCTTATTGAAAGTGGTGAAGTAGTAATGGAATTTAACGTGGAGGAAGTACGGGAGAATGAAGGGAAATCAGTCGTTGATGTGATGCGGGAGGTGTACCGAGGATGAAAAACTATTTAAAACTTGTCCATTTCGAAGTAAATCGATTTTTTAAATTCTACCTCATTCTTATAGGGTTGACAGCTTTGAGTCAACTCATTGGGGCGATAATCATCTCACAAGGTTATATGAAAAATGCAAAGCAAGTGATGGCTGAACAGCAGTTCTCCATGAATCAATACATTGAGAAACATGGTACTTTTTCTTTTTATCATTTCAAACAATCTGAGTGGTTTCTGTTACCAATCTTTTTGTGTATCACGGTGTTAATAATATATGTTTTTTTCATTTGGTATAGAGATTGGTTTGGAAAAAACACATTTATTTATCGATTATTAATGTTGCCAACAGAAAGAATTACTATTTATTTCGCTAAATTAACAGCCATTATGCTTTTGGTTCTTGGTTTAATTGCTTTCCAAATAGTGTTGATTCTATTTGATAAACAAATCGTAAATAGTGTTATACCAATAGATTTTCAATCTAGTTTTTCAATTTACGATAAAAATAGCCTGGAAATATGGAGTTGGCTCTATCCAAATACATTTCCAGATTTCATCTTGATATATGCAGTTGGGTTACTCTTTGTAGCAGTAGTATTTACTGCCATTTTAATTGAGCGGAGTTACGGATTTAAAGGTATTTTGGGTGCAATTCTGTATGGCTTATTGTCACTTGGAGTCTTTTTTGTGCCAATTTTCTT
>NZ_DAMDAY010000166.1:0-3544 GCF_032093475.1 Lysinibacillus sp.
GATAGAAAAGAAAAAGTGGAGGATAGGGCACCTGGAGTAATAGGAAAGAATAGAGGAAGTGGATAGCCAGCTCAAATTGAAGGATAGAACAGAAAAAGTAGTGGATAGGATGCCTAAAGTGATGGATAGAACAGAAAAAGTGGAGGATTGGGCACCTGGAGTAATAGGAAAGAATAGAGAAATGGATAGAAAGCTCGAATTGAAGGATAGAAAAGAAAAAGTAGTGGATAGCCAGCACAAATTGAAGGATAGAAAAGAAAAGTAGTGAATCACACAGCACTGAAATGAGGAATAGCAAAGAATATTTTATTACTAAATAAAGTAATTTTTACTATTTTGGGGTTTAATGGTATTATATAGGGTATTTCAGAGGGGGCAATGAATGGGCTTAAATAGTATGTATTATTGCATTGCTATGCTACTTATAGCCATCACGATTTCAATGATGATAATAGCAATTCGTAAAGGTGTCAGTAAGCTAAGTGTAATAATGTTTGGCTTGATTATGGTTCTGCTGCTTAGTAATAGTGCGGTATATGTGCATAAGCAGTTGGCTAACCCTATGATTGTTCCGCTTGTTTACGATTTTTATAGTGATAATGACACGCATGATTTTGCAATACATTATATAACAAATAAAAGTGATTATCGTAAAGTTGAATATTTACAGGCTGGCGATGTTACATTATGGACAACGAGTACTGGAGACCAGAGAAAGGGTGGCTACTTTTATTATTCTAGTGATGTGGTGAATGAAACTGCCCATCAATTTATGCGTGCCGCTTATTTTAGTGCCAATACAACGGAAATCCAAAAGCTACTTCAAACGAAGAAGGTATACTTAGTCCTAAACGATGGTGAAAAATTAGCTACTTCCTTATCTTTAAAATGGGATGATTCTAATCAAAGAACGGTTCGTTCAATTCGTGTATCTGGTAGTAGCAATGGGGAACATTCGGCATCATTTGAATCTCCGCAGGATACGCAAATTGATGCAGTCAATATACCTGCATGCCTAAAGAGGCATACTAAATTGCTAGAATTGAGAGTGAATGAAGTGGCCTATACAGAGAAGGATTTCCCTATTTCCGTGAAGAAAGGGCAAATTGTCTATGTTTCCTTTCAAACCGAAGATTCTGGAATAGATATTCATGCCAAAGTAAGTGTAAGTGGATCGGATGCGATATGGCCAGTATGGATCGATAAAAAAGCTGTATTAGATATTCAAAAAATAAAAGAGGAGCGCCAGCGTTATGATTGTGATGGATGAAAAGTACCGACATTTAGAGTTCTTAAAATGGCTTTCGATTGCCCTTTGCTTGAAACTGGTGCTATTGAATATCGTTCCCTTTGCTTTTTACATTCAACAATTTTTGTTTTATAGTGCGTTATTTAAAAGTTTATCTTATTTTAAAGGGAAAACATTGGCGAAAAATTTGATCTTCATCGATATCGGATTACTCTTTGTTAATCTCTTGCCAATAAATATCGTTATAAGTACCTGGCAGTTAGTGATAACAGTGATCGTTGAAATATTTATTATTTTAGAGTTTGGTAAAATAGTAGCGGAAATTGAACGACAATATAAAGCACTTCAAACTACATCTCGTATTTTGACGATGTATCAGTGGCTTGTTTTAGGGGTAGCTGCAGGATGGACTTTTATCATGAATGTGGATTACTTCTCCATGATTATATTTGTAAGTATTGGTGCGATCTTGTTGTTTATTGCCAATGTACGTTTACTGTTTCATCTTCAACGAATCAGAAAATCCATTAAATTTACCATGAAATCTAGAATTCCCTTAAAATGACTCACCATTCATTTTATGCTACACTCTTGAAAAGGGGGAAAATGGATGTTTACACGAGAGACGAGCATTGAGATTCATCACAATGGTCATGTGCAAAGTGCGCAGGGGAAAGTAGCTATACAAGGGTTCGGGATGAGTGTTTACAGTTTTTTTGTGGATGGATTACTCATTGATACAGGCTCTAATTCATTGGCACAGGAGTTTCAATCTTTTTTTAGTCCTCTATCAATCGAGCAAATCGCATTGACACATTCTCATGAAGATCATGCGGGAAATGTTGCTTGGCTTCAGCAGCAAAAAGATGTACCAATCTATCTTCACCGTGATTCTCTTACTCGTTGTGAAACAGTGGGAGATTATCCTATGTATCGTCAAGCATTATGGGGGGAGCGTCCAGCATTTGTTGCTCAGCCGCTTGGTGCTACATTGCAAACAAAGACAACAGTTTGGGATGTCATTGAAACACCTGGTCACACAACGGATCATGTAGCCTTTTATAATCGTGAAACGGGTGCAATGTTTACGGGTGATTTATATGTTCAAAGCAAAACAAAGGTTGTACTTGACGAGGAAAATATTGTACATACCTTAGCGTCCTTAAAAAAATTATTAAACTATGATTTTAAAGAGGTATTTTGCTGTCATGCAGGGTATCTGCCGAATGGTCGAGTAAAAATAATGGAGAAAATTGCGTATATTGAACAACTAGAAGATAAAGTACGACAACTTTATAAGCAAGGATATTCCGTAGAAGACATGACGAGAAGTATCTTCCCACGAGATTATCCAATTACCAAAGTATCTGGTGAGCAATGGTCGTCCAAGCATATAATCACAGCTTTTATCAATCAATTCATGCATGAGTCCTTACTATAGGGGCTCTTTTTTTGTTGCTTTATATAAAAGAATTGAAGTTATAATAAATAAGATTGTGAAAAAATGTGAATAAATTGTGACAAAACCAATTGTAATGATGGATACGCTTACATAAGTTTGTGAAAAACTTCTCTTTTACACAAGAAAAATACTATGTGAAAAGTTGAACAGGCAAAAAGGCTACAGTTGTACATTCTTCAGCGATTACTCTCTAGCTATTATTATTTAAAAATAATTGATTGTGAAATGTGTAATTTGACATAAAAATGTATTATAAGTAGATAAAACAGCATTTATTAAAGATGAAATTAAATTGACAGAAAATTCGTTGACTATATTTTCACAAAGTATTATGATACTGAAATACAATAAAAACAAAGGGAAAAGGATGGGATGGAATGGACGTAATGAAAAAGGCATTAGAAATGCATGCACATTATAGTGGGAAATTAGAGGTGACTTCAAAGGTTCCAGTACAAGATTCGTATGATCTGAGTTTGGCCTATTCACCTGGGGTGGCAGCGCCTTGTGTGGAAATTGAGAAAAATCCATCACTCGTGTATGACTATACAATGAAAGGGAATATGGTGGCAGTCGTGTCGGACGGTACGGCAGTTTTAGGGTTGGGGGATATCGGACCAAAAGCGGCATTACCAGTTATGGAAGGGAAGGCGATTTTACTAAAGCGTTTTGCCAATGTTGATGCTTTTCCAATATGTTTAGATACGAAGAATACGGATGAAATCGTCAGCATTGTGAAGGCGCTTGCTCCGACATTTGGTGCCGTGAACTTAGAGGATATCTCGGCTCCAAGATGCTTTGAAATTGAAGATCGCCTACGTCAGGAATGCGAT
>NZ_DAMDAY010000166.1:3554-7447 GCF_032093475.1 Lysinibacillus sp.
TGCGATATTCCCGTATTTCATGATGATCAGCATGGAACAGCAATCGTGGTAGGCGCAGCGATGATAAATGCGAATCGCATTGTGCAAAAGGATGTAGAAACGATGAAGGTTGTTATTAATGGAGCGGGTGCAGCAGGAATTGCTATTTTACGTATCCTTGTGCAAATGGGCTATAAAAATATTTATATGTGTGACACAAAAGGTATTATTTATGAGGGACGTACGGAAGGCATGAATCCGATAAAAGAAGCGGTTGCACATTTAACGAATCCAGATAAGCTTCATGGTACATTGGATGATGCGCTAATTGGTGCGGATGTCTTTATTGGTGTCTCTGTTGCGAATCTATTAACAGAGGCACATATTGCGTCCATGAATGCAAATCCAGTTGTTTTTGCCTTAGCTAATCCAAATCCTGAAATTACCTATGAAAATGCCAAAGCATGGGGTGTACGTGTTATGGGGACGGGACGTTCGGATTATCCGAATCAAATTAACAATGTGCTTGCATTCCCAGGTATATTCCGTGGTGCCTTAGATGTGCGAGCAACGGATATTAATGAAGCCATGAAGCTTGCGGCTGTGGAAGCAATCGCATCTCTTGTCAGTGACGAGGAGTTAACAGAGGAATACATTGTACCAAAGTCACTAGATGAACGTGTTGTGGCAATCGTCTCGAGGGCTGTGAGCGGTGCAGCTGTAGAATCTGGCGTTTCGGAGCTATTCCAACAAAGTGCAGCATTATCTGTTTAATAAAATAGAATAGGGAAATAGAGCAGATAGGGAAAAGTGAAGTGCTTTTCTCTATCTGTTTTTTATCAAATATGCTCGAAATTTGTTGTTATTTAGTGTTTTATGTAATAAAATGATTAAGTAAAATGGAATGTTTTACATAGTTGATTGAAGAAGAAGAAATACTTATTGATGACAGATTTAGATTGAAAAATAAGTCTTAAGTCCATTTAAAATTGAAAGAAGTGATGAGGGAAAATGAAATCAATCGTACAATTTCGATCTATTAAAACCAAGCTAATCGCTTTTTCATTGCTACTTTTAATGATTCCGTTACTCATCTTAGGTTTTATAAGCTATCAGCAAAGTAAATCAAACCTAGAGACGGTAGGGAAAGAAAATCTAAAAAATAGTGTGGAAATGACGATAGCCATGATTGAGCAATTCAATCAAGAGGTAGAAGAAGGCAATTTATCATTAGAGGAAGCTCAGGAAAAAGTAAAGATTGCTATTTTAGGAGAAAAGGATAGTGAAGGAAAGCGACCGATTAATAAGGACATTAAACTTGGCGACAATGGTTATATTTTTGTCGTTGACCAAAAAGGGATGTCAGTTGCCCATCCAAATATAGAGGGTACGAATGTCTGGGATGAAGAGGATGATAATGGCGTTAAGTACATACAAGGAATCATTGCCAAAGGGAATGAAGGTGGTGGATTTGTTTCTTATTCGTGGCCATTACCTAATTCAGGTCAGTTAGAGGACAAAGGGGTTTATGCGGAAACGGATCCATATTGGGGTTGGGTCATTGGTGCGAGCACTTATTTAATGGACTTCAATAAACCAGCACAAAGTATTCTTAAAATAACACTTATAGTAATTGGCTTGGCCATTATTGTTGGGATATTGATCATTTGGCAATATGCGAGTAGCATGACGAAGCCTATTAACCAAGCGGCTCAAGCGATGGAGCGTTTTGCAGAGGGAGATTTATCTCAAGAAAGTATGGCTATACGTTCAAAAGATGAAATTGGTAAACTGGCAAGCGCCATGAATCAAATGCAAATAAGGTTGAAAGATATGATTCATAATATTGCTCAAGCATCTGACTTAATTAATACTTCTAGTAAAGAGCTAACGCATTCAGCAAATGAAGTTAATATGGGAGCGGAGCAAGTCGCGATTACGATGCATGAATTAGCATCAGGTGCTGAGGGACAAGCCCACCATTCTAGTGAATTAACTTCATTAATGGAGCGCTTTACAGCAGATTTACAGGAAACGAATCAGCATGGTGCACATATTCATCAATCTTCAGTAGAAGTTTTAGCATTAACGAATGAAGGAAGTCAGCTTATGACATCCTCTAATTCTCAAATGGAAAAGATTGATAGCATCGTGCAAAATGCCGTTGAGAAAGTGAAAAAATTAGATGCTCAAGCACAGGAAATTTCTAAATTGGTCGTGGTCATTAAGGATATCGCAGATCAAACGAACCTGTTAGCTTTAAATGCTGCGATTGAAGCGGCAAGAGCAGGAGAGCATGGCAAAGGATTTGCTGTTGTTGCAGATGAAGTACGTAAGCTTGCAGAACAAGTAGCCTTTTCAGTAAACGATATTACATCCATCGTCACGAATATTCAGCAAGATTTTGATGTGGTCACGAACTCTTTAGAGGATGGTTACCAAGAAGTAAAAGAAGGAACGAATCAAATAAAAGCTACTACTGAAACATTTAACACGATTAGCCACTCCATTAATGATGTAGTGGAGAGTGTCCAATTAATTTCAACGAATTTATCGAAAGTTACAGAAGATGGTCATAAAATGAACAACTCTATTCAAGAAATTGCTGCGGTAGCAGAGGAATCTGCTGCAGGTGTCGAGCAAACAACAGCTACGACAGAAGAGACAAGTAGCTCAATGGAGGATATGGCTGGAAAGTCTGCTCAACTATCGGAATTAGCATTACAATTGAAAGCACTCATTGCTCAATTCAAACTATAAAAAAAAATCTCCCACTCTCTGAAATGAGAGGGGAGATTTTTTTACATCATGCCAACACCAATAATACCGATGAGGATGATAAAGAAAAGAACAAAGAACACGATGAATAAAATAACAGCTGGAATAAAGATAGTGAAGAAGGCCATCCAGTTAGAAATTTCATGTGCTTCTGCAACGGCGCCAACAGAAATAACAAAAGACCATACACTAACAACAATAGTTGCTAAAACAGTTGGCCAAAAGATCCATGGCACATCTCCGATAAAGTTCGGATCTAATAATGAATCTGGTGATGTAACTAACCAAATAATATAAAGCGGAATGAGGACAATATAAGGTACTGCTGTTAAACTTAATCCTTTAAATAAGTCAGAGTAAGTACCGGTACCTTTAAATAACTTACCAAATAACCAAGTGACCAATGCAGAAATAGCTGTCCCGATAATACCAACGATTGGAGCGAAAATGATACATAATAATGCTAAAATCCATGGTGATAAATCGGGAAATAACTCCGAATCAATTAGTCCAGACATAAGAGAGCCGATATAGCCAATAGACAAAATCAAAATTGCAAAGCCAATAGATTTTTCATTAATCATATAACGAGTCGTTTGCTTTGGATGTAGCCAAGCTGATAAAAATGGATTTAGTCTTGGCCTTTCTTCTTGCGATGTCTCATTATAGTTTTCCATCAAACTACCTCCAAAATAATAGTATAATTGCTTATTCCATATGTTAATATACGAGTGAAGTGAAGAAAAGTTTCGTAGAAAATTAAAATAACGCCCTAAATAAAAAAGAGTCGTAATGATCGACTCTTTTTTGCAATGGATTTTTATTCAGCTAACATCAATTTTTCTAGCTCAAGCGGTTCGATGTATTGCTCACCTTTGTAAGCACGCATATTACCACCAGAGATTTCATCGATTAATAAAATCTCATTTGTATTTGCATCGCGGCCAAACTCTAGTTTAATGTCATAAAGTGTTAAACCTTTTTTAGCAAGCTCGGCTGCAACAAATTTAGAAATTTCAATTGTACGTTGTTTTAAAATAGCATATTCTTCGTGAGTTAACAGGTTTAACATAGCTAAAGCATCTTCTGAAATAGGAGGATCTAGTCGATCATCATCTTTAATGGTTACTTCTACG
>NZ_DAMDAY010000167.1:0-7409 GCF_032093475.1 Lysinibacillus sp.
CATTGTATTGCATCGAGGCTGTCCACTGGGCTTGCTCGGAGCGAGAGGCAGTCATTTGTAAGATATTGCCCAGCTCATTACGCATGACATCTATTTTGGCACCGAGGCTGCTTGTTATTTGGGAGCGATTGCCTAACTCGTCATAGCTACTGGCAATCCACTGGTCATTTTGCCACTCCTTGATGACTTGGCCGGATGGGTCTCGTTCTAGTTTGACGGTTACATGCTCGTTTTCCGTTTCTCGTAGCGAGCCGTTTTTGTCATAGGCAAACGTTTCCCATGTGCCATCATAGTAGTCTGATCGTATGACATTCCCTAGATCATCATGCTGATACGCTGTCCAACGATTTCCTGGACGTTGGATGCGCTGAACCAATCCTGCTGGACTTCGCTCATACGTTTTTTCCATATCATCAAAGCCGATTTCCTTGATGATATGGCCTTTCGTATCACGTTCAAACGTATATGCTTCGCCTCTTTCATTGATCACAGCGGTTAATTGCTCCTCTGTATCATAGGTGAATTGTACTTTCTTACCACCTTGTTTTCGAGACGTTAGGCTACCAAGAATCGTGTAATCAAAGGCAACTTGCGTATGGTTATCCTTCGCAAAAATAATATCGTCATAGGCATTGTACTGTAATTGCACATCGTTACCATCTGAAAGATTTGCGCGAACAAGGCGATTCAAGTGATCGTAATGGAACTTCTCTGTCGCCCCTAATGGATTGGTTGTACTAATGCAGTTACCTCGGCGGTCATATGTCCAAGTGGAGCTTGTCCCGTCTGGTAATGTCACTTGGCTCAAGTTCAAATCTGCATCATATGCTAAGCTTACCATATGACCTTGCGCATTTGTCACTGTGTCAATTAAATGATGCTCATTATAGGAAAATTCAGTCTTTGTACCGTCTTCTAACATAATTGCCTGCAATGTACCGTCTTCATTATAGATCCACTGACGACTTCCGCCCTCTGCGTTAACTGCTTGAATGAGCCTATCCTTAGTATCATACTGTGAGGATAATGTACTGCCATCTGCAAGAGTGATGGTTACCGGATTTGCCCATTCATCATAGCTGAATGTTGTTGTGCGGCCATCTTCATCTACTTCTTGGAGTAATTCAAAGTCCTCATTATATTGATAGCTGACTTCACTGCCATCTGGATAGACAATTTTCGTACACAAGTTATCTTCATTAAAATAGTAATAGCTTGTATGTCCTAAACTATTAGTGATTTCATTATAGCCGTCGAAATAGGCAAGCTCACCTGCTAGAACATTGCCATCTCCCCATGTTTTGATTACTCGTGCCCCTGTTGTTGGGCCATCGTAGCGCCAGAAGAAGCTATTTTTATTGCGGTCGATTTTTTGCATCATTAAGTGATTCACATAGGTTATATGCGTGCTCTGACCTAATGCATCCTGAATTTCGATTAGATCCTGAACATCATTATAAACATAGCGCACCAATACTTCACGATTGTTCTGATTACGTAAGGCAACTTCTGTCATTCTTCCTGCCTCATTGGTCGTAACATCTAGAATTCTGCCAACGCTATCTGTTACTTGAGATAGGAAACCTTTATTGTTATAAACAAATTGAAGATTGTGCTCTTGCTCATTTTTTACTTCTTTTAATCGGTATGTTGTTGTTGTTACTTGTTCGAATGCATAAATTAATCGTGTATCATGCTCAAACAAATGATACTCTTCCCCTATATTTATCAGGGTCATTCTTTCTTTTTTATTAAAATATGGCAAATTTATTGGTAAAATTGGAAACCCGACTGCACGACCATCTGTTACTACAATCCCAATCAGGTCTTCTTCCTCAAATATCTCTAAGGCAAGATCGTAGATAAAGTGCATACCATGACCTGACAAGCCAACCCTGCTACTATCACTGTACCAAGCTCGTTCCCATGAAAGAGGGATTGGTCCAGGTAGCTCAAAGTCTACACCTTCATATATCATTCGTCCTGTAATTAAATCAACAGGTTCAAAGCCTTTTTTACAGAATTTATCACTTAACCCTTTTGTACAATTAAATTTCTTTAATACCCCATGGTTAAATTTCGTTAGCTCTGTTTTGGCCATTGCTTTCATACCGTCTACTGCCTTCGAAACAGCTAGCACTTCGTCCATCGAGGCGATGACTTTATCTGCTGCTGTCTTGACGCTCTTTGAGCCTTTGTTGGCTACCGCTGATACAGTATCTAGCGTCTTGGATACTTTTGTGTAAGCTGCTTTCAGTCCTTTTACTGCTTTTGAGGCATCAACTGCCTTATCCGCAGCCTTTGCCGTTTTACTCGCCGCCTCTGCCACTTTGGCCGCTTTCTTGGCCTTATATGCTGTTTTTGCTGCATCACCAACTATTGGAACTGCACCCACTAAGTTCATGGCTGCTCCCATATAGTCTCCCCTCGCTAAACTAATACCTGCATTCGCAATATCTGCAATTGTCCCTATACCAGGAATGAATCCGGCTACATCCAATGCCAAACTTACACCATCTAATAAACTACTAAAAAAGCCTTTTTTCTCTTTTTTCACCTCTGCCTTTTGGGGGAAAATGACGTCAACTTTCGACGTAGCTTCGATTGCTTCTTCATTTAACTTCGGTGGTTGGCTTTTCTTCTCCGTACCTTCCTGATCAATAAGTGTACTGATTAACTGTGTGTCAGCGGCAAGGATTACATGACTTTGCTCCTTTGCTGAAATGGCAATCCACTCTTCCGCCTCTACAGATAGCTCTTTCATCCCGCTAATGTCAAGTGTTTCATCCGCTGCAAGCATGATGGTACTGTTACTAAGAAATGTTACACCTTCTCCATCATCCATCTTTAAGTCCAATACCCCATCTACTGCACTAAAGGTAATATCCCCAACACCTAATGTCACATCTTTCCCAGCATTGGTCGCTAATGATTTAACGGTCGTGTCCGCCATTTTCTTCGTCTGCTTTTGACCACCCTCAGGTGTGACTGGGTCTACCCGGACAGAGCTAATAACGATAGCCTCTTCTTCCACTGCACTCGGAAAATGTAATTGGGCACGTGCTCCTATTTGAGGCATTAAATACATAACCCCATTCGCATCGGCAGAATAAGCAAACCAATGGGCCTTTGCTTTATCCTGTTTTTTATCGATATCCAAATGAATTTTCACCGTGTTCTGTGTGACATCGATGATCTTTCCTGTAAAAGCTGCCCCAATAAGATCTAAATTGCGTACCAATCGCTGGCGAATACTTTTCTCTGGTTGGGCGGAATATTGAAACTTTAAGACACCACCCTCAAGACAGACTTCCCGAGCCGTAATAACATAGGATCTTCCTTTTAATTGGACTGAAGTGCCCAGCTCATAGGCCTCTGTGCTTTCAAACTCACAAAAAGTATAATCGATTTCGCTTACATCAGTGCCATCGTTTTCAGTAATTAGCCGATACGTATCGATATCCATACGTAATGTGGAAGGTAAATGGTCGATTGATATGCTTTTCCTACTTTGCGGTGTACCAAACCAAAATCGCGGACCTTTTCCTTTTAAATCTGGGAAAACAACCGCATGTAAATTTGAGGCCATTCTTTTAATAAATGCCCAATCTGTTTCTAAGTATTGAATGGAAATATGACCAATGGCTTGGCTATTAGAAGCATGGTCGATGTAATCACCATGAGGGTAGGCTCCCACAATATGATTCATTAACTCTACATACGTCATATTCGCATCTTGGAAAGAACGGGAGCGTTTCTCAATATCCATGTTTGCTGTAAACGATACCGCTTCAACTAAGACATAATGCACCCCTTGAACAGCCTGTAACTCTGCATTTTCTATTCGTCCTGAAAACAAAATACCTTGCTCTCGTCCAAATTTCACAACCACTTCATCAGTATGACTGACCCTTTGAATATACTTTTGTGCTTGCTCTTCAGCAATCATTCCTGTAAAGTACAATCTCGCATGGTCATTGCCTTTATGTTTAATGGTTAGTTTATCTAAATGAATTAGAGGATAAGGCCATTCAAGCACAAGATCCTCATACGTACTAATCATGTGGACTTCCTTTTTTTCTAGCGTTGTCATTGCTTACCTCCTTTCAAGCAATTATTTTTTTAAAAACCTTGTTTTGGTATTTCCAAATCCTCTTGTCCATCATGAACTATATCGATTTTTCCTCCGCCTGCAGAGCATTGCGTATGACAACGGTTTAATAGCGCTTGCTTCCCCTCGATATTGACATTTTCCATCCCTTCCATCCAGTCGATGGAACATGCTGGCGTACAAGGCTTTTTTAATTTCAAGCAAACACCAAAGGTTGGGATATTTTCAGGATTTCGATCGCCTACATTCATAACGGCTTTGCCTTTTATATAAACACCATGATCCTGTGGTAAATTTAAATAATTCAGATGGCTACCATGCTCACAGGAAATGATTGCTCCATGTACCACATAACTAAATTGCTCTTGTCCCGAACCCTCTGTCTCCAAATTTTCTACAACTTGAGCCATTTGCTATCCTTCCCTTCGGATTATTTGTGAACAATTTCGCGTTAACACTGTAGCAACAGTGTTTCATTATAATTTTTTAGAATGGTTTATCGTCTCTCTAGCTTTACACGCTGTAGCTGAATTCCAAGAAATGGTCGTCTTAAGAGACTTTCTGCAACATCTAAATTAACGATGGTAAAAGATTCCCTTTTGCTATCGACCTGAAAAATACAATCCAATTCCACTTTTTTGGGGTTAATCACAAGCTCCTTTATACGTCCGTCTGGATAATACGTCGTTTCATGGGAAATACAATGCTTTTTCACAATGTCTAATAGCCAATAGATGCGCTGTGTCCCTTTCTTAACATCCGTAAAAACAATGGCTGTAAATCCCAAATTATCCTCGTATTTTACTAATAACTTTTTTAATTGTTCAGACACGATTCTCCGAGGCTTTTCTAAATAATCCAAATAGAGTGCATTCTCTTTTTCTATCACTTCTCCCAAAACAGACGAACAGACAAAATCATCATCGAGGTCTGTCTTCAAAGGAATAATTGGATTGGTAATACTTTGATCTTGCCGCAGAATAAAATACTCCATCTTTTCCTCCTGTAACCACTATTGCTTTCCCACATCACTTTTGCACAAAGTTAATGAATCCAATGAATGTCTTTTATCTGTTCTGGGCTGAATAGATACTTTTCTTGATCGCGTTTAAAGAAGGTTGCACCTTTTAGATTGGCACCTGTAAAATTAGCACCTGCCATCTGCGCAAACTCAAATCTTGCATTTTCTAAATTTGCATTACTGAAATCTGTGCCAAGATAGCTCGCAACTTCATAATTGGAAAGCCTTAGCGTTTGTCCCTGCGCATGAATAAAATTCGCACCTGCTAAATTAGCCTGTCGAAAATCAGCATCTTGAATGGCTGCATATGAAAAATCAGCATTGGCTAATCTACACTGTTGAAAACTAGTACCGATGCATACACTGTGTTTCCATGAGGAGCCTTCTAAATTACTCTCTTTGAAATTCGCATAGGAAAAGTCCATCTGATTGAAATCTATCTGCTGTAAGGGAAGGTTCGAGAAGTTTTCAAACGTATACGATTGGTCGGTCTCTTTTTTCTCTAACCATAAGAGAAGGTTCTTCTCCTCACGTTCCCGTTCGTCGATGATTGCAACATCTTCACTGAACCCTTTATATTCACCGACACGAAAACGTAAGCACGCTGTTCGTTGAAAATTGATTTTTGGTACGCATTCTTTTTGATAGCGAAAGAGATAGCGTATCAATTGAATGATAAAGTGATGAAATAGGATAACTGTCTGCTGAATAATGACTCGAACGTCCGCTGCTTGAATACTGAGATAGGGTTTTCTTTCTTTTTCAAGTATTGTTTGTAACTCTGTAATTGCTTCACTTAGCCAATCCGCTTCATACTGTGCCGTGCATTCTGTCCATTCGTAATACCAAGCTTCTCCATAGGCTTCTAGCAAATACGTAAACTTGTTTTCTAGCAAAGACGTTCTTAGCAATGAAAAATGAATAAAAGCAACAGATGCTAATCTTCCCTGCCCTTGCTGCTCTCTAATATTCGCAAACAGCTGTTCAAGGGAGTGAATGATTGGCTGTAGCAAAAGTTCCTTGTTTTGGCGAAACTGTCGAACAACTTTCTCTTGCAATCGGCTGACATGAACTGACACGCATTCATCCATAAAATGCTGTAATGCTTCTTCTCGTTTCATGCATCCACTTCCTCACTAATTTGCTCGTACTTCCGTTCCCTTAATTTCCATTTTATCTTCCATCTTGATGGAATTATCTTTACACGTCATCTCAATTTTCTCATTTGCATTAATCATAATTTGTTTCGCATTGATGACGACTTTATCTGTTGCTTTTAAGTTAATATTTTTATCACTTATGATGGAAATACCATTATCATCCATAAGTGAAATCATTAATCCCCCACCAGAAATGACAATCCGATCAGGTGCTAGTAGAATTTGTTTCCCATGCTTCGTTCTCAGTGTTTTCACATCTGGATCAGCCATTCGCATCGGATCTTGGCGACTATCTTCTGAAGGTGCAGCACCTGATTGCCCACCGCCATCTTGACTAGTAGGATTCGTTGCTGCTAACATTGCTCCGGATTGGGGAGGTGCTTTTGATACGGAGCTAATGGCAATCCCTTCATCCTCACGATTGCTTGGGAAATAAATTCTAACGTTGTCAGATAGCTCGGGCATAAAATACCATCCTGTATTATCTTCCGATGCATAGATTGTTGAATATGGAAACCAATAGGCCGTGTCCTTTTCTTGTCCCTCATCAAAATTGACATGAATACGAATTTTGTCCCCAGCCACATCAATTACTTTTCCTTGAATAGAGGCACCAATAATAGCTTGATTGTAAGTCGTGTGGACACTAAAGCCATTTTGTGGTGTTAACGTATAGATATGCTTTAATAAACCATTTTTTAGCTTTGAGACAATTTTATACACATACAATTTCATTGATTGGAAAGTAACTTCATTACCTATTTTGAATGATTGAGTCGACTCCACCTCATAGTACATGTAGTCACTATCCGTAATGCTATCGAGATGATTTTTACTAGAGATCAAGAAGTTGCCGATTGCTTTTTTAACTCGGTAATTAAGGGCATCCATTTTTGGTGTGTTGCCCGGTTGAAACGGTACACCGAAGTAGAACTTTGCCGCCCCATGAATGGTATCTGGCACCAAGCCTGTATGAAATCTCGATGCCATTCGTTTAAGAAATTCCCAATCGGTCTCTAAATATTGCATCGTGAAGCTACCAAGACTAGCCCCCTTTGTGACATGGTCCATAAAGTCCGCGCCTGGTTGATCGGCAATACATACATTGATTAATTCA
>NZ_DAMDAY010000168.1:0-7242 GCF_032093475.1 Lysinibacillus sp.
TAAAAAAACCCCCGTAAAAGTTAGATTGGTGTCTAACTTTTACGGGGCAGTTCATACATGCAGGGGTATCTTTCATGTTATTTTACATACCGCTTTATACCTTCTAATATAAAAGGCCGTTTTATCTTGGAGTGAGTTGGATACCAAATTCCTTTGCCATGCTTTTCGTATATACTATCTAGGGTATTTTACATCATAAAAAAACACGAGACTATATCAGATAGCTCTTGCTCTTATTTTTTATTTATATTCCTTCAGTATTCATTAATACTAATCGCCAACCATCAGGGTCTTCAATCGTTACCCCTTTCTCTGCCCAATAAGGATTTTCAGGCTCTACTTCAGGATATCCCATGAGTGCTAGTCTATCTGAAATGTGCCGAATCGTTTCGCTGTTTGGAATATAAAGCACTAGAAGATTGTCCTTACTTGGTGCTGGGCACGGACTTCCCTCCACATGCTCAGTAAATTCTAGATGATAGCTTGCATTTGGTAGGCCAATCATTATACCTTCATAGCCTCTGTGTCCTGTAAAAGAACCAATTTTCTTTAATCCGACACCTTCACAGTAAAAACGTTCGATTTCTTTGATTCGATCTGTGGGTCTTGCTATTCTAACCTGTGCAACTGCTAATTCATTTGTCCATTGTTGTTTCATCGTTATGGCTCCCTTTTTAGTTTATTGTAGGATGTCTACAATCATTCAGGGAACAGTCCTAGGTCTGAAATTATTAGGCTAAAGCTACACTAAACGATGCAGCAGTCTTTTCTTTTACTTCCTCTAAAGTAACACCTTCAGCTAATTCTATAAGCTTCATACCCTCTTGTGTAAAATCAAATACAGCTAAGTCTGTAATTAATCGATGCACTACCCCTTTACCTGTTAGTGGTAGCTCACATTGCTTTTTAATCTTTGATTCTCCATTTTTATTCACATGCTCCATTACAACGATTACTCTTTTGGCTCCGACAACAAGGTCCATAGCACCGCCCATACCCTTCACCATTTTTCCTGGAATCATCCAGTTAGCAAGGTCTCCTGTTTCAGATACCTCCATACCACCTAAAATAGCAAGATCGATGTGGCCACCTCGTATCATGGCAAATGATTCTGCACTGTCAAAGAAAGATGCTCCTGGAACTGCGGTGACAGTTTCTTTCCCAGCGTTAATTAAGTCAGGGTCTACCGCATCTTCAGCTGGGTAAGGGCCAATACCAAGAAGACCATTTTCTGATTGTAACAGCACATCGTAATCGGCAGGAATTGCATTTGCAACAAGTGTTGGGATACCTATACCTAAATTGACATTCATACCATTTGCTATTTCTTTCACTGCTCTGTTGACGATTTTCTGTCTTGTATCCATTATGCTTCCCCCTTTTTCACCGTCAAACGCTCAATACGCTTGTCATAATTTTCGCCTACTAACACACGTTGCACGAAAACCCCTGGTGTATGAATATGGTCTGGGTCTAATTCGCCTACCTCAACAATCTCTTCTACTTCGGCAATCGTAATTTTCCCAGACATAGCAGCTAAAGGATTAAAATTTCTCGAAGTTTTTCTGTATACTAAGTTTCCTAGCTTATCAGCCTTCCACGCTTTGACAAGGGCAAAATCAGCAACAATTCCTTCTTCTAAAATATATTCTTTTCCATCAAAAACCTTTACTTCTTTTCCTTCAGCAATTGGCGTTCCCACCCCAGTAGCTGTATAAAACCCCGGAATTCCTGCCCCCCCTGCACGTAGTCGTTCAGCAAGTGTACCTTGTGGCGTTAATTCTACTTCTAGTTCACCACTTAAAAATTGCTGTTCAAAAATTTTATTTTCCCCTACGTAGGAAGCAACCATTTTTTTAATCTGCTTATTTGCTAACAGTAAGCCAAGTCCCCAATCATCCACACCGCAATTATTACTAACAACCGTTAAATCCTTCGTTCCTTGTTGGACTAATGCTGCAATTGACTTTTCAGGTATACCACATAGCCCGAAGCCTCCTACAGCTAATGTATCTCCATCCTTAATATCTGCAACAGCATCTTCGAACGAACTCCATACCTTCCCATTCCCCATCTCGAAACCTCCCAAATTTGCTCGTTTATTAAGGAAAATTCTACATCATTGCTATTTTACAAGTAAAGGAATTAATTTGAATACTATTTATTCCTAAATAGAATAAATCACTTATCTTCTTGCATACGAACTGTTTTGAGTAGCTGTTTTAATGCATAGGATTGATATGTATTTTTCTTTGTAATAATTCCCAGACGCCATGGCATGTCAAAATTATATAGAGGAAGAATTTTGACATTAGTATTTGTTTGTTTGGCAGCAATGGAGTATGGCAGTAGTGTCACACCTAAATTGGAGGAAACTAGTTCAACTATTAAGTCCCATTGCGAACTTTTATAGCCCACATAGGGTGTAAACCCAACATTTTTACATGATTTAATAACATAATCATGTAATGCAAATTCCTCAGCAAAAATAATAAAAGTTTCATTTTTTAAATCTTGTAATTGTATATGTTGTTGTTGAGCTAATGGGTGTAATTCATTAATAAATACGAAAAATTGATCCTCTACAAATGGCTGAACTGAAAATTTCCTTTCATCAGTGGGCAGCACAACTATTCCCATGTCCACCTCGCCATTTTCTACTAACGTACCTACCATTTTTGCTCCTCGTTCTACCAGCTCTAAATGGACTTCTGGATATTGTTGATGAAAGTCCCTAGCTATTTTCGGGAAAAATAATGTACCAATTAAAGGTGGAATTCCTAACTTGATTGAGCCAGTTTTAATATGTAATAAATCATCCAGTAAAATATGCAAATCATGTACAGAGCGCATTATTTTTTGCCCCTGTTTATAGACTATATCTCCAGCATCTGTTAACTCTACATTACGTGTAGATCTGTTTAACAATTCAACGTGCAATGTATCTTCTAATTTTTTAATGCTTTTACTTAATGAAGGCTGCGATACAAACGATTCATTCGCTGCCTTCGTAAAACTTCCATGTTCAACCACAGCCATAAAAGCTTTTAAATCTCGTAATTCCATAAACATCTTCCTCATTTATTCTAATTTGTTATGAATTATTTTAAAAAACTCCTATATAGTAATAAATTCTTCTCTGATATTGCTAGTCCTTCTTCTAAAAAAATTTGTATCCGAATACTATAGCTGTAAGGCTTTCATATGATTACAATAACATTAATTTAGGTCACGTTTATTAAAATCCCAAAACATCTATTTCTATTACACGTTTTATTTATCGTCCCTTATACAAATTTTCTCTTTATTCGCAATAATCTCTATGTAATATTAAGTGTAGGGGATGCAGAAAAAAGAAAGGGGATTCATGAATGAAAACATTAACAAAGATTTCAAATACTATTATGGAAAAGTATTTACCCGACCCATACATATTTGTCACTATACTCACAGTATTAGTACTGTTATTAGGGGTCTCTCTTACTGATTCGTCACCTCTCGAAATGGTAACTTATTGGGGAGGGAATTTTTGGAAATTATTAGAATTTACGATGCAAATGGTCATTGTGTTAGCAGCTGGACATATACTGGCAAATAGCCCAATTTTCAAAAAAGGGTTGTCAGCTGTAGCTAGTAAAATAAAGACACCAAGCATGGCCATTATTATTGTAACATTCATATCACTTATAGCATGTTGGATTAACTGGGGATTTGGTCTTGTCATTGGGGCTTTATTTGCAAAGGAAATTGCTCGTCATGTAAAGAAAGTAGATTACCGCTTATTAATTGCTAGTGCTTATTCGGGTTTTATCATTTGGCATGGAGGATTGGCAGGCTCTATTCCCCTGTCCATTGCAACTGAGGGACATCCTTTTGCAAATTTAATTGGTGTTATACCAACAAATGTTACACTATTTTCAACGTATAACTTATTTATTGTTATTGTAATAGCTTTAACTTTACCTTTCTTTAATCGCTGGATGATGCCAAAGGACGAAGATACAATTGAAGTTGAGCCCTCATTATTAGAGGAAGAAAAAGTCGCACTACCTAAGCCAGAAAATAACTTCGCAAGTCGTTCGGAGCGTAGCTATATTTTAACGATATTAATCGGTTTAATTGGACTTGTCTTTTTATTTCATCATTTTATTACAAAAGGCTTTGCCCTAGATTTAAATGTAGTCAATACAATCTTTATTGTTTTGGGCATTATTTTTCATGGTACTCCTCAGCGTTTCCTTGCGGCAGCACAGGATGCCATTAAAACAACTACAGGTATCGTTATTCAATTTCCTTTCTATGCGGGCATTATGGGAATGATGACAGATTCAGGTTTAGCTGCAGTGTTCTCTCAATGGTTTGTGAGTATTTCCAATGAACATACTTTCTATCTATTTACATTCTTCTCAGGAGGATTAGTCAATTTCTTCGTTCCATCAGGTGGTGGACAATGGTCTGTGCAAGCGCCTATTATGTTAGATGCTGCGACGGCATTAGGGGCAGATTATGCGAAAACAGCTATGGCAATTGCATGGGGAGACGCATGGACGAATATGATTCAGCCATTTTGGGCTTTGCCTGCTCTTGCTATTGCTGGGTTAAAGGCAAAAGATATTATGGGCTTCTGTTTGTTTATTTTAATTTATACCGGAATCATTATTAGCATAGGATTCCTTTTCTTCTAACATTTTATATTACATTAGAAAAGCCCAACAAAATTAGTGGGCTTTTTCTAATGCTAATTTAATTCCAAAGCCTATTAACACAGCGCCAGTTACCCCTTCGATAATAGCCTTCGTCGATGGCCTTTTCATAAATGCGCTAATTCGATCTAAAAGATAGACATAAAAGACAAACCATAACATGGTTAATGCTGTATAAATTAAACCCATTATTAAAAAAGGAAAAAATGTCCCGCTTGTACCGTCCACAAACTGCGGAAGAAATGTTAGGAAAAATACAGCGACCTTTGGATTTGTCACATTTGTTAGAAACCCTTGCTTAAAGCAAGATTGCTGAGAATATTTGTGATCCATGCTTTCCACATCTTCTACAACAGGCGGTTGTGTGCGTATTGTTCGAAGTGTCCACAAGGTTTTTATACCTAAATAACATAAATAAACCGCTCCAACATACTTTAATACGGCAAATATATAGGCAGATTTCACAATAATAGCTGAAAGTCCGATAACTGCTGCACATGTATGAATCAATAAACCACAACAAGAACCTATTATTGTCTGCAACCCTCCCCTTCTACTTACAGTTAACGTATTTTTTGTGGCAATGGCTGTATCAGGACCAGGTAAAATAATGAGCAAAATGCACATAACTAAGAACACAGATATGTTGACCATAAAATCCCCTCACCATCTGTCAGAAAATTTTAATTAATTGTAGCACAAGCATCGCCCTACAAAAAGATAGAAATTATTTTTATTGACATATAACCATAAGGTGTTATATATTCATAACACCTTATGGTTATATATCATCAACAAAGGAGTAACTCAACATGACTGAACAATTACAGGATATTGTCAAAACAATTACACTAAACGCCCCTATTGAAAAAGTGTGGGAAACAGTAGCAACGGCTGAAAAGATTGCTACTTGGTTTATGCCAAATGATTTTCAACCTATCGAAGGCCACGAATTCACTATTCAATCACCTTTTGGACCTTCACCTTGTAAGGTAGAACGTGTAGATGCCCCACATTTTCTGCGATTTGCCTGGGATGAGGATGGCTGGTTTGTAACTTTTGAGCTAAAAGAAGTAGGACAGCAAACTGAATTTACCTTAACACATGGAGGCTGGAAGGAAGCTTCACATATTATCCCTAAAGCCAACACAGCTGCTGAAGCTATCCGTACAAAAATGGATGGCGGGTGGACAATGATTATTCATCAAAAATTAAAAGAGATTGCCGAATCCTAATGTCTCAATCAGCAGTAAAGTATGATGTTTTTCAAGCAATTGCTGATCCTACAAGAAGAAATGTCTTACAGCTCCTTGCAGCAACTGATAGACCCATTTCTAATATTTCCGAGCATTTTGACATAAGTCGAACTGCTGTCGTGAAGCATTTAAAAATATTAGAACAGGCAGAGCTTATTTCTGCCCAAAAAAAGGGTAGAGAGAAAATCTATACGCTGCATAGCGAGCGTTTAAAAGAAATTGAAGATTGGCTGCAATATTTCCATTTATTTTGGGACAATAAATTGGCTCAGCTACAGAGCTTGGTTGAAGATTCATAAAAGAAAAGGAGCTGTCCTTATTTCAGACAGCTCCTTCTTAAAAGAGATAAAATAATCCGCCATTCACTATGTCAATTTTAATTTTAGATTCATATTGCTCCTCTAATGCTTTTCTTTCAATTTCATAACATTCTGGTTTTTCCTCTACATCTTCATAAAAATAATCTAAAACTCGTTGATCTCGTTGCCATCGTTTTTGTGCTTCATTTGCCCATGAATGATCGTCCTGCTCAATAATTGACTCTATTGTAGCCTTTAATCTTTCAAGCGCTCGCGTTGGCTTTATAATATATTGCACATGAAATACATTGTCTGCGGGTTCTGTGTCAAAATCCGAAGAACAAATCGTTTCATGAAAATCCTCCTTGATAACACCCGTTAATAAATTGATACCAAATGAATAAAGCATTTCTTTCGTACGATCACAGCAATAGGAAACTTTAAAATTAACGCCTAGCCAGGGCGTTAAAATGACCTGTCCCATATCTCGATCAACCTTTTCAAACAATTGTACATATGCACCAAGCTCCCTTGTCGCTAAAAATAGCTGATTTAGACGTGGCGAACCGTAATGAATTGCCTCTCCAAATACATTGCCTGATAGTGCTGACTGATCTGTAATAAAGGTTACTTGTGCTGGGTTTGGCTCACTATTCGTCGCTTCTATATACTGCCAGTAAAACGGCCTATTCATAATTCTTTTATCAATATCTACTGTTAGTTGTACCGTTAAATAATGATTTTCTTCTACCAAAATGGCACAGTCATTCTCAGAAAAAAATTCCTTTAAATAGTGATGGACTTGTTGCGGATACATGGCTGCTCCTCCTTACCTCATACGGATTCTTTAAAGTTAGTTAAAATGGCATCTAAATCACCAACCACTTTCTCGAACACATCTATTTTTGTATGAAGTAATTCCAAGATTTTTTCTTCAATGGTATTTTCGATAGCAAGGTTATAAATATGGACGTCATGCTCCTG
>NZ_DAMDAY010000169.1:0-7212 GCF_032093475.1 Lysinibacillus sp.
TGATCATAACTACGCTTGAAACGCTCATACCTAGGTCAAATGTGATCGTAACTCTCCTCGAAACGCTCATATCTCGCTCAAAATGATCATAACTATGCTTGAAACGCTCATACCTCGGTCAATAGTGATCGTAACTCTGCTTGAAACGCTCATATCTCGGTCAAAATGATCATAACTACGCTTGAAACGCTCATACCTAGGTCAAATGTGATCGTAACTCTGCTTGAAACGCTCATATCTCGGTCAAATGTGATCATATCTCTCCTCAAACTGCTCGTATCTCGGTCAAATGTGATCGTAACTCCACTCGAAACCTCGTATCTTGGTCAAATGTGATCGTAACTCTGCTCGAAACGCTCATACCTCGGTCAAATGTGATCGTAACTCTGCTCGAAACGCTCATATCTCATCCCAAAGTGATCATCACCATTCTCAAACGACTCCTACTCTGCCTTTCTTTTCGCTCCTATAAATTGGTATTATAATTAACGAAAAAGGAGGTTACTTATTATGTGGCCAAAACTTGCTTAATTTTTCACTGTCATTGCTGTTTTACTGCTTAGTCCCGCCTATTTCCTTGCTCATGGGTTAGAGTGGCTAATGTTTGTTGGATTTGCTTGTTTATTATTGAGCTTTGTTATGAGTATTGGAGCCTTTTTAAAAAAGGAGCAAGGTTTTCTAAAGCTTATCCCGATCACTATGTTTTTTCCTTGTGAGTTTCATTCCTTCAGTAGCGGAGCCATTTCAAATTGTTCGTGTCCTAAGCTGGATAAAAAATTTATAAGGAAAATTATTGTTTTAATTGAGCCAATACAGCTCGAAAATCCTGCTTCTCCCCTACCTCTCGAAATGTTTGAAAGGGATTCCCTATTTTTTTCATGCGCTCTATGACAGCGGGAATCGTGAAGAACTCTGGTTTTAAGTTTTCATTAACTTCATCCCAATTTAGAGGTGTTGCGACTAAGCCCTTTGGATTGCCTCTCGTAGAATAGGGGGCAATGATGGTCTTCCCCTCTGCATGCTGCACGTAATCTAAATATAATTTTTCATGGCGATTCTTTTTTAATCGCTCAATTGTATACAAATTCGGCTTTTGCTCACATAAAAATCGACAAACAAATTCTGTAAACACCCGAACCTCCTCATAGGTAAAGGTGTTGGTTGGTAGCGGTATATAGAGCTGTAAGCCTTTTCCACCTGATGTTTTGACAAATGATTGTAGCTGAAAATAGTCAATGATATTTTTTAAATCCAGTGCACCAGCTACAGCTAATGAAAAATGTTCAGCTGAGGGTGGGTCTAAATCGAAAACTATTTCTGTCGGGTACATGGATTGGAAAGTTTGAAACGGAATATGCAGCTCCAATGCCAGTTGATTACCTAGCCACAGCAGAGTTTCTAAGTTGTTACATACAATATAATCAATCGTATCCATCACCGCCGTTGCCACAAAGTTAGGCATTTTATCTGGTTTACTTTTTTGATAAAAGCTTTCGCCTGGCACACCATGTGGAAAACGAATTAAAGTGAGAGGACGGTCTTTTAGAAAGGGTAATAAATATGGTGACATGCTTTGTAAATAGGACAAATAGTGATCCTTCGTTATGCCAATTTCTGGCCAAACAGGTTTGTCTGGGTGAGTAATAGGCACAGAATCGGGAATCGGAAAAAGCTGTCGTTGCATGTGCTGCCATTGACAATCCTCCGGTGTTTGTTCCAATCGAAAGACATGAAATCTAGGTTCCCGGAGCTTACTACCATCAAAATCAATACAAGCAACGTCGATACAAATAGATGGTTCTAGATGCCATAACTCTTTTTGGCGCTGTCCATTGGTCTGAAAAAATGTAACAAGTGTTTGGTGCTCTTCTTCTGTCATACCATGTTTAAACGTCACAACCTCGCGCAATTGACCATCCTTATAAATTGAGCCATGAAAAAAGCCATTGCTATGGTTATATTGTGTGACTACAACCGTCACATATCGCCAATTTTTAATTTTTAACCAATGATTTGAACGAGTGTTTTCCAGCCACTTACTTGTTTTCTTCTTTGCCACCATGCCCTCACCATTGTAAACCTTTATTGCCTGCCATAAATTCTCGCTCTCTTCCTCCCCCTCTACAATTTGAATCGAGCTTCTATCCTCAAAGTCGACGCTCGGTAATAGTACCTTTGAAGCAAACTTCGCCAATTGCTCCTTCCTTGTTTTTAAATAGCGATTGTGAAGGGACTCCCCCTTAAAAGTTAATACATCAAATACGAGATAACGAAAAGGAAAGGTCTTTGCATGTGCCTCTATGACGTCCTCATTTTGCATTCTCCCTCTTTTTTGAACAACTGCAAATTCACTTTTATAATGATTGCTTAAATAAACAATCTCTCCATCCAAGGTTAATGGCAAAAAAGCCTTTACAGATGCATATATTTGCTGACAGAAAGCTAAAATCTCAGGAAACAAGTAGTTTAAATTGCGACCATTTCGGCTCATGAGTATCGGCTGTTCATCCCATATTAACAGGCAACGAAAACCATCATATTTCGTTTCATATAACCACTCATCCCCATTTGGAATATCGTTTGATTCCGTTAAAAGCATTGGTTTCATTCAACACTACCTACTTTGTTTTTTATCTACAGTGTTTGACGATTTCAATTTACAATACATAAAAAGCTGCAAAATACATCATAGTAAGAAAAACGAGGTGACAAACATGCATACAGTGTGGAAAGGCAGTATTTCCTTTGGTTTAGTCAATATCCCAGTTAAACTACATGCCGCTACTGAAAATAAAGATATTAAATTGCGTCAGCTTCACAAAGAATGCCATACACCTATTAGCTACAAAAAGGTTTGTGAAGGCTGTAATCAGGAAGTAAAAGATGAGGATATTGTTAAGGCTTACGAATATACAAAAAATAAATTTGTAGTCTTGGATCAAGAGGATTTAGAAAACCTACGTAAGGAAAATGAAGAGAAGGCTGTAGAAATTATTGATTTTGTTCAATTAACCGAAATCGATCCGATATATTTTGAACGTACCTATTTCTTATCTCCTGATTCTACCGGTGCTAAAGCCTATTCCCTATTGCGTAAAACATTAGAGCAATCAGGAAAAATTGGTATCGCGAAAATTATTATTCGATCAAAAGAACAGCTTGCCGTTGTGCGAGTTTATCAAAATGCACTCGTCATGGAAACAATTCATTATCCAGATGAAGTGAGAAGTGTTGGCGACGTGCCCAATATACCTAGTGAGCAAGACGTGGTGCCTAAGGAGCTTGAAACAGCTCTCATGCTTGTAGATCAGCTAACCACTACCTTTAACCCTGAAAAATATACTGACGATTATCGCAACGCTTTACTAGAACTAATCGAAGAAAAGAAAGCTACGAATACAATCGCTGCAAGTGATAAACAACGACCAATTCCCGATAATGTCACAGATTTAATGACAGCACTGCAGGCTTCCTTAGATAAAACGAAGAAGCCCGCTCCAAGAAAACGCACCACCCGCACAAAGAAAAATGCTTAAAAAGAGAGCGTATCCTTTCTACAGGATACGCTCGAAATAGTTATCTACATCCTTTTTATGTTGTACCACTAACAGCTTATCCAATACATCCCCCTGTTGTTTGAAAAATTTAGGTTTACCCTTTAGCTCAAAACGTTTATTCCAACGAAACATTTTGAAGAAAATCGAAAAAGTTGGTTGGTAATGGGCTTTTTCAATACCGATTTTTTGTTTCACAAACCTTTTAATAATGCGAAAAATACGGATTTTATAGGGAGTATCAAGAAAGATGATGCAGTCTGCTTGCTGAAAGCTCTGGATTACCCACTCCTCTTGATGAATTCCTTCAATAATCCAAGAGTCTGTCTGGACAATACTTTGTAAATACGCCATTCTTTCTTGTTCCGTTCTCATACTATCCCCTGATTCTTTTCTAATCCAAACAACATTATCCAACTCATAATAGGGGATGTGATAGGTTTTAGCTAATTCCTTTGCTAATGTTGTTTTCCCACTGCCAACGGACCCAATGATATGTATTTTTTGCGGAATTGCCATTATCCCCGAACGCCCCTTTACCCTATGTATCTTTGTAGAAATATTCCCTTTATTATACAATGATTCTAGCAAAGGAAAATAGGAGGATAAAAATGTTCTACCATGAATTCGAGCACAATTTACAAAAATATAATGACCCAACCGAATATGATAATCTCTATGCTAATTATCAAGACGATCTTCATTATATTCAGGACTATATAGGTACGAAAAAAGAGCCCATTATCGAATTAGCATGCGGGACAGGACGTATAGCTATTCCATTAGCTGCACGGGGTATTCCTGTCTTTGGGGTAGATCTACATGAAGGAATGATCCAGCATGCGATCGAAAAAGCCAGTAAACGAGGTGTGCAAATCCAATTTAGCTTACAAGATTGTACACAACTACAATTACCTATAACGACTAATTTTATTTATATGACAGGCAATTCATTTCAGCACTTTTTAACAAATGAAAGTCAAAATGCTTTATTGCAATCTGTGAAGAAGCATTTACAACCAGGGGGTGAATTTCTTTTTGATACGAGAAATGCCATTTTAAATGAGTTATCCGCCATTGATGAATACAAAGAACAAACAATCACTAGCAACGGTGAAAATAGAAAGACGTTCCATCGTGAAGAATATAATCCTGTCACGCAAATATTAACGTGCCGTGCTGTTCATCAACAAGGGCAACAAACTTTCGAAGATGCCATATTACTGCGCTACACATATCCTATGGAAATGACTAGACTATTACAGCAAAACGGTTTTGAGTTGAAACATCTTTACGGTTCCTGGCAAAGAAGTGAATTTCATGCACTAAGTCCTTCCATGGTTGTCCATGCTCGTTTATTATAAAGTCTTTGATTTTTGCAAAAACCATGAAAAAAAGAGGCTACCTTAAGCCTCTTCCCTTACCTGATAATGCAATTGCACCATTTGACCATATCGTTTAGTTTCGAGTAGTTTTAACTCTTCAAAAGGACGTGGATATTTAAACAGTGGGATACCCGATCCCAGCAAATGTGGTGTAATCGTAACAATCCATTCATCAATTAACTGTTCCTGTAAAAAGGCATCTAGTATAGAGGCTCCACCAACCATCCAGATTTTTGCGCCTTGTTGTGCTTTTAACTGTTTAGTAAAAGTTACAACATCCTCATGGACAAATTCAACGTGCTCATTTTTCTCCGTTTGAGTTGTAGTAAACACATAGCATTTCTTGTCTGTATATGGAAAAGGCTCGATATGCTCTACGATGTAATCATATGTTCGTTTGCCCATAATGACGGTATCAATGGTTTGATACATATCCGAATAGCCGTTATCTCCTTCTCCCTCTGTTTCTTCTAGCCACTGTAAATCATCATTTTCCTTAGCTATAAAGCCATCTAAACTCGCTGCGATAAATACCACTATTTCTCGTGACATCATGTCAACTCCTCTTCTTTTTGATAATCACTTGTACAACGTCTATACTAACTATAAAACATGACAACTACTGGCATGATTAAATCAAAAGGTGAAAAAATATGTCCAAAGCTAAACGTTTAATTGATATTTTGCTATATATCAGTGCTAAAAAGAAATTTACGGCGCAGGAAATTGCAGATGATTTTAATATTTCTGTGCGAACCGTGCATCGTTATCTGTTAGATTTAAGTGATATGGGCCTGCCTATTTACGCGGAACAAGGGAGAAACGGTGGCTACACAGTACTTTCGAGCACGCTTCTTCCTCCTATTCTATTTACAGAGGAAGAAGCGGTAGCCATATTTTTCGCTTTTCAATCTCTTCATTATTACCGGGATCTACCTTTTAATACGGAAATGAAATCTGTATCTCAAAAGCTGTATGACTCCTTGCAGCAAGAAGCGAAAAAAAAGGTAGATACGCTTCAATCCTATATTGCCTTTTGGAACCCTAAGCGAACAATCGCAACACCACTATTAACAGACGTGTTAGAAGCAATAATCAACCAGGAACAATTACATATCCAATATGAATCAAAATCTGGAATCACGACAAAGCATGTCCAGCCTATTGGTGTGTATGCTCATGATGGCTTATGGTATATGCCTGCCCTTCATGCACCATTTGAAAAAATTCTCTTATTTCGAGTAGACCGTATTCATTCCATAGAAGTCAGCGATAAGAACCCTGATTCTACCATTAATTTGCAGCAATGGCTAGAGAGTGACTATGAGCCTCAACAGCCTATTCGTTTATATGTGGAATTAACTAGAGAGGGTGTGCGCCAATGTTTAAGTGAGCCGAACCTTGAAAAGGCAGTTGTTCGTTCAAGTGATGGGACGGGGTTTATTGAGATGATGATCGATAAAGGAGAGCTTCATTTTATTAGCTCCCTTTTCTTCCGTCTTGGCCAGCACGCCATTGTAAAAGAACCACAAGAACTAATCCAACTTATACGAAAACAGGCGCATGACCTATTAGCGATTTATCCAGAACAACGCGACATCTAAATTTCAAGTGACAATTTTGTCAGATTCACGTAACGTTCATCGTTATTACTTTTTAGTGACCTTCCTTATAATTGATCATGAAGGAGGAGATGACTGTTGCAACCAACCGACAACAACACACGTATTGATACGTTAGATTATTTAAGAGGGTTCGCCTTACTCGGTATTATTTTAGTGAATATCCCCTCATTAATGTGGATTGAACCACCTACACTAGCAAGCGATATTGCCTATAATCGCTTTTTAACACTTTTTATAGAAGGTAAATTTTTCATTATTTTTTCCTTTTTATTTGGAGTAGGATTCTACCTTTTTATTTCACGTGCTATGGCTAGAAACGAGAAAGCTTATGCCTTATTTAGCCGCAGACTTTTCATTTTATTACTTATGGGGCTTGTCCATTTCTATTTTCAACCTGGTGAAGCACTAACCATTTATGCCATTTTTGGTTTTATAGCCCTACCTTTTTATAAAATGCGTAAAGAAATCAATGTAATTATCGGTTTATTGCTATTGGCCCTTACAGCTTATTTTGGCATAAAAATTGCGATGCCATTTCCACTTATTCTACTAGGTCTAGCAGCTGGTCAATATCGTTTATTTGAAAATATTTCGATTCATCGTAATAAATTGATGCTTGCAACTATTGTAATGTTCTGTATCAGTATT
>NZ_DAMDAY010000170.1:0-7040 GCF_032093475.1 Lysinibacillus sp.
TACGTTAATCCATCAAAGAATAATAAGATCCCAACGGCAATCATTACATAACCGCCGATTTTCACAATTTTTTGGCTATGAGTACGAATCCATGTCATACGTGAAATGAAGAACGAAAGCACGAAGAATGGAATCGCAAATCCTAAATAATACGCAAACATATAGCTGAAGCCCGCACCTGGGTTTGTACCAGCTAACATGATAATGGACGCTAGGATGGGTCCAGTACAGGGTGTCCAACCTGCCGCAAAGGCAATCCCTATTAAGACGGACCCCAAATAGCCAGATGGTCTATTTTTAAATTGAAACTTACGATCCTTCATTAAGAAGTCTATTTGCAATAATCCTACAATCATTAAACCAAATACTACGATTAAAATAGCCCCAACCTGTCGTAATAATGTTTGATAATTTAGGAAAAATTCTGCCGCTAATGAAGCACTTAGCCCAATAATAATAAAGATAATTGAAAAACCTAGTAAAAAGAATAATGTGTGGAAAATGGCACGTTTTTGTAGCATACCTTTTTCCGATTTTAGCTCATCTAATGTCATACCCGTTATGTACGATAAAAATGCTGGATACAGTGGGAGAGTACATGGTGAAATAAAACTTAAAAACCCTGCACCAAAAGCTAAAAATACGTTAATATCAGATCCCATATTTTATAATCGCTCCTTACAGTTACTGCATCCATCGTACCAAAAAACAGAATAAAATGCGCCCTTCCAGTTTGTGAACGTTTCATGGCAAAAGTATGAGATTTTTGAGAAGTGCCACTTCGCTACTTTTGCATTATGCTCTCCCGTTATTATTCTGTCAACAAATTGCGCCAATATTCTACCCTTTCGTAGCAGCAATCACTCCCCTTATTCCCACAGTCTTGACATTGTCGATTAGTTGGCGTTACTGTTGAAATAGGCTTCTGTATTCGATAGACACTATTGACCAAATGCTATTGTAAGAAATCATTTACAAAGACAAAGATATCAGAAAATCGAATCATCTGATGACCTTATTATAAGTTGATACTATTATTATCCCCCTTTACATTTCGACAAAATCTCTCTTTACATAAGATGTTTATTTGAATCCGTGAGTAAATGACTTATTTTCATGTATAATGATGATAACAAATGAGCATTTGATCGAGAAAATGAGGTGTAGCTCCTTGGAACTAAGAAAAATTAAACCTAAAAAAATTTATGAAGAAGTGTCCGAAATTCTACATGAAAAAATAAGAGCTGGTGTCCTAAAACCAGGTGATCGTCTTGACTCTGTTGAACAGCTCGCAGAACAATTACAAGTTAGCCGATCTGCTGTACGTGAGGCGCTCTCCGCTTTAAAAGCGATGGGATTGATTGAGATTAAACAAGGCTCTGGGACATTTGTTAAAAGTGTGCCATCCAATCAACTTGATTTTCCATTGTCCACTGCGATGTTAACGAATAGACAGGATATTGCTCATTTATTAGAGGTGCGCAAGATTATTGAGGTAGGAGCAGCAGCAAGTGCAGCTATCCATCGTACGGACCAGGATATACAAGCCATGCTACAAATTTTAGAGGATATGAAGCAAGCCAACGGTGATGGCGAGCTTGGTGAAAAAGTAGATTATCAATTCCATGCGGCCATTTCTACTGCCTCTCAAAACCCCCTACTCGTTACCATCCTAGATCAAATTTCTGGCCTTATGATTGAAACAATGAAAGAAACTCGCCGAATTTGGTTGTATTCCAAAAAAACAACGAGTGAACAATTATATGATGAACATATGCAAATTTTCCTCGCGATTAAACAGCAAAATGGGGAGTTGGCCAAACATGCGATGGCTTCTCATTTAAGCAATGTTGAAAAGGTGCTCCTACAGTATTTCGAATTAACGGAATCCAACTCCGAGTAAAACTACCTACCTCTTCACTAGGTAGTTTTATTTTTTCAGAAAATTCCCTAAAAACACTTTTATTCTTTTAACAAATTGTTGTATGATATAACCATCAAAAGTCATCAGATGACCAGTTGTTTAGAAAAGGAGCGATGAAAATGAGAGTATCACTATTTGCCACTTGCCTAGTAGATATGTTTCAAGGAAATGTCGGAAAGGCAGTTGTTGAAGTGTTGGAACGACTCGGCTGTGAAATAGACTTTCCTGAAAATCAAATTTGTTGTGGGCAGCCTGCGTACAATAGCGGTTATGTGAAAGAATCCAAAAGTGCCATAAAAAAAATGATCACTGCTTTTGAGGAAGCTGAATATGTGGTCTCCCCTTCTGGTTCCTGTGCTTATATGCTGAAAGAATATCCTGAAATATTAAAGGACGATCCACAATGGGCATTAAAAGCACAGGCTTTAGCGGATAAAACATATGAATTTACTGAATTTATTGTCCATGTCTTAAAAATAGAAGATGTTGGTGCTCATTTCGAAGGCAAAGCTACGTACCATACATCCTGCCATATGACTCGTCTGCTCGGTGTAACGGATGCTCCGTTAAAATTATTAAGCCATGTCAAAGGACTACACTACACGGATCTCCCAGGTAAAGATCGGTGCTGTGGATTTGGCGGCACTTTCTCAGTCAAAATGGGCAATATCTCTGGAGAAATGGTCAATGAAAAAGTACAAAATGTGGAAGAAACAGGCGCTGACATTTTAATTGGGGCCGATGCCGGCTGTTTAATGAATATCGGTGGTCGCATTCAGCGCCAAGGGAAACCAATTCAAGTGATGCATATTGCTGAAATTTTAAACTGCCGATAAAAGGGGGAAATAAATCATGGCAATGAAGACAAGTAATGAGCCATTCCATCAGCGTGTAACAAAAGAACTTAACAATCACTTTATGCGTGGGGCTGTCTCAAGTGCGCAAGAACGCTTTCAAACTCGCCGCTTACAACAAGCTGACGAGCTCGGTCATTGGGAAGAATGGCGCTCGCATGGAGAGGAAATTCGCAAGCATGTTTTAGCTAACCTTGATTATTACTTATATCAATTAAGTGACAATGTTGCCAAAAGAGGCGGACATGTGTTCTTTGCTCATACGGCACAAGAAGCAACCGATTACATTCAAGGCATTGCCAAAAAGAAGGATGCTTCGAAAATTGTCAAGTCGAAATCGATGGTGACAGAAGAAATTAACCTAAATGCAGCCTTAGAGAAACTTGGCTGTGAAGTGATTGAGACAGACCTTGGCGAATACATTTTGCAGGTCGCAGATCATGAGCCTCCCTCCCATATTGTGGCGCCTGCCCTACATAAAAACAAAGAGCAGATTCGAGATATTTTTAAGGAAAAACAAGGCTACACGCAAACAGAAAAGCCAGAGGAGCTTGCTCTCTATGTGCGACAAAAATTACGAAATGACTATTTAACCGCAGATATTGGGATAACCGGCTGTAACTTTGCCATTGCAGAAAGTGGCTCCATTACGCTTGTCACAAATGAAGGTAATGCTGATTTAGTCACGGCTTTACCGAAAACGCAAATTACGGTTATGGGAATGGAAAGAATTGTCCCTACCTTTGAAGAAATGGAGGTTCTGGTGAGCCTATTAACAAGGAGTGCGGTGGGTCAAAAGCTAACTAGCTATATTACGACATTAACCGGAATCAAAGAAGAGGGTGATACAGATGGACCAGAGGAATTTCACCTAGTTATTGTAGATAATGGACGCTCGGCTATTTTAGGTAGTGAATTCCAGCCCATTTTACAATGTATCCGCTGTGCTGCTTGTGTAAATGCTTGCCCTGTATACCGTCATGTTGGTGGCCATACGTATGGTTCCATCTACTCTGGGCCTGTTGGCGTTGTCCTTTCACCTCTTTTAGGAGGCTATGATGATTATAAAGAATTGCCATATGCTTCTACATTGTGTGGGGCTTGCACAGATGCATGTCCTGTCAAAATCCCTTTACATCAGCTGATTCATCGCCATCGCCAAGTCATCGTTGAAAATGAAGGCAAAGCACCTGTTTCTGAAAAGCTATTAATGAAGGCATTTGGCTTAGGTGCTTCCTCCCCTACTTTATATAAGATGGCAACCAAAATGGCGGCACCAGCAATGTCCCCGTTTACGAAAGACAACACCATTTCGAAAGGACCAGGTCCATTAAAAGCATGGACTGAAGCGAGGGATTTTCCTGCACCAACAAAAGATAGCTTTAGAGATTGGTTGAAAAACCGTTCAAAAGGAGGCGAACACCAGTGACAGGTACCATTCACAATCGAGAATCCTTCTTAGCCAACATCGCAAAGCAGCTTGGACGTTCACCAAAAATAGAACTTTCACGCCCAACGTGGCAATATCAGCCACAAGACCGCATTCTCAAAGATGCCACAAAGGACGAATTAGTAGAGGTATTAATAAAGCAGTGTGCTAATATTCATACTGATATTGTCATTTCCACTACCGCAAAGCTATCTGAAGATTTACAATCCGTTGTTGACCATTATGGGGGTCAGTCCATCATTACATGGCATGATAAACGATTCCAAGAGTATGGACTATCACAATTAATGACCGAACAATGGCCACAAGCTAATATTCAGCATTATGAATGGAATGCACAGCACCAGGAGGAAAACATCCGACAAGCTGAAAAAGCGAATATTGGTATTACAATCAGTGAAATGACCTTGGCAGAATCAGGAACTGCTGTACTTTTTAGTAGCAAGGATAAGGGACGTAGTGTTAGTTTTTTACCAGAAAAATCGATTATTTTAATTCCGAAAAGTACGATTGTTCCTCGTATGACACAGGCAGCACGTTGGATTAGTGAAAAAATCCGTCGTGGTGAAAAAATTGCCTCATGCATCAACTTTATAACGGGTCCAAGTAACTCAGCAGATATCGAAATGATTTTAATCGTTGGGGTACATGGCCCCATTCAAGCAACGTATATTGTTATTGAGGACCAATAATTAACAAAGGCATGCAAAGTTTATGCATGCCTTTTGGTTATGTTGTTGAATTAGGAATACTTTCTGCTATAGCTTTTTGATCATAATACTCTGGATGTGCTTCTCTTAAGATGGATGGTCGCAACATTACAAGTGAAATTGAAATTATAATGACGCTTGTAACAGGTAAAATAATTGTTGCTGGTACAGTATCATATAATATACCGTAAATAACCATACCTATTGGCATCATGGACATTGCCATGGTCTCTAATAAGCCTAAGACGCGTCCACGGTATTCCTCTGAGATAATTTTTTGCATATACACCCCAATTGGCATATTAATGCCCATCTCGAATATAGCAAAAATAAAGTAAATGATTAGATAAAAGATAACGACTGCTAAGTAGGAGAAATCTGTAACTAATGGGATGACGGCTAAAGCTACACTCCCTGACAATAGCAATAAGCTTATTTTTGAGAAACGTAATGGCACTTTAACCTCTGATCTTGATGCAAAGTATACGGAAGCTCCCAGCATACCCGCTGCTCCTGAAGCCTGAATAAAGCCGAAATGCGTAGATTCTACTTTCAGTAATTCAATGATAATGAATGTTCCTCCGACAGATATGGCAGAAAAGAATAAATTAATCCATAATGCTACCCACATAATTGTTTTAATGACTTTACGCTGCTTAATGTAATGGAACCCACCTTTAAGACTTTCCCAAACCTTTTCCTTCTTCACATCTTTTCCTCTTGTACTATAGAGGTTAAAATCCATTGTTGCCTCTAAACAAAAGGCAATAGCGTACGCCACCATATTGACCATTAAAAAAACGTCGATATTAAAAAATCCGTACATCATCCCGCCAATGACTGGCCCCCCAATGGCAGCCACGGACATGGACATTTGATTAAATGACATCGCACGCTGTAAGCGCTCTGAATTAACAAGGGTAGCAATAGCTGATGAAAATGTAACACCGGAAAAGGCAGAGCAGATCGTGTTAAACACAGTAGCAATGTAAATAGCGTAAACTGACATCCCTACCGTTTCTGTATATAACAGTAAGCCCCCAACGGTTACAATAGTCCCTGCCTGCGCCAGTAAAATTGTTCGTTTTTTCGAATAATTATCCGCGACATACCCTGCTATAGGTGCCACAAGAGCACGAGGTAACACAGAACAAATCATATTCGTTGCAAAGCTCATGGCCGACCCTGTCATGGCTAATATATATAAGCTAAAACCAAATGCCATCACATGTGCCCCTAGCATGGCAATCATTTTACTCGCTGTAAATGTCCATAAATGATAGGTAGCCTTCTTTAATTTCTCCGCTTCATTCATCTCAAAACCCCTCCGTTTTTTAACTAAATTAAAAAGTTTAATCATGTTAAACAAAATATACCATAGCTCCCCCTTTTCACGCAAGAAAAAGTTTAATATAATTAAACAAAAGGAGGCGAGGCAGTGGATTCTTTAGGCACACGCATTCGTAAATTAAGGAAAGAACAAAAATTAACATTAGAGGCACTAGCCGGTGAGCGTCTAACAAAGGGCATGTTAAGCCAAATAGAAAATGATAAGGCCAAGCCTTCCATGGAAAGCCTTGATTATATTGCTGAACGTTTAGGGGTGAAAGCTAGTGAATTACTGGAAGAAGTAACGTCATCCTCACTTCGCCCGCTTTTAGAGCAGGTTGAAATTTTATTTGCAGAAGTAAAACGGGGTGATGCCGACCATCATCAAGAAATTGTTAATCTCATTAAGCCATCTGTAGAGAATCTTCCACTTAGCTACGAAGCTGGACGGTTATTGTATATTTACGCATACGCTCAGTATGAAGCTGGATTAACAACTTGGGAATCCCCGCTTCAGCAAGCTCGTACTATTTTTAAGGAAATTAATTTACGCAGCCATTGGTTCAAAACATTTGTCCTAGAGATTTCAATTTTAGCAGCAAAGCGTCAATATACATCGGCTTACGCTCGTATCTTACAGGCAAAGGAAATTATTGAACAAGAAGACTATCAGCTCGATTCCCGCGATGCCTTATTAATGACTTATTATACGAGTATATTCCAGCTCGCAATTGGTGAGCATGAGGAAGGGAAAAAATTAATTCAAGAGTCAA
>NZ_DAMDAY010000171.1:0-6995 GCF_032093475.1 Lysinibacillus sp.
GCAGTACCAGATCTACAAACGATTTTACATGTGGACAGTGAGACAAGAAAAATAGTGTTGGACATGGTAAAATAACGAGAGCAATGTATCGTTAACTAATCGCTATTAAAGGTGGGGTATTATGCAAACAGCCATTGCATTTATATTAATATTTGGTATGCTCGTCTTCTTTCATGAACTTGGACATTTCTTATTCGCTAAACGTGCAGGTATCTTAGTACGTGAATTTGCCATCGGAATGGGTCCCAAAATTTATGGGAAAACGCATGGAGAAACAATGTATACTATTCGTTTATTGCCTATCGGAGGATACGTACGTATGGCCGGCGAGGATATGGATGGTACTGAATTACAGCCAGGCTACCGAATAGGACTCATTGTAAATGAGGATAATATTGTTAAAAAAATTATTTTCAATCAAAATAATAAGCAGCTACCAGATTTATTATTTTTAGAAGTTGAGCGTGCTGATTTAGAGAAGGACTTGTTTGTAGAGGGCTATGATGAAGAAGAGCGCCTAGTTCGCTATCAAGTAGCAAGAGATTGTGTTCTCGTGGAAAATGGTCGTGAACTGGTCATTGCACCGCATGATCGTCAGTTTAATGCAAAAACAGTTGGTCAACGAGCGATGACAATCTTTGCTGGGCCATTGTTTAACTTTATTTTGGCATTTGTTATTTACTTAGTGATTGGATTAATCCATGGTGTCCCAACATACGAGCCTATCATCACTGAAGTAGTTGAAAATGATCCTGCTGCACAGGCAGGAATGCTTGCAGGGGATAAAGTAACGGCCATTAATGGACAAGTTGTTGAAAAATGGCAGGATTTAGCTGCCATCGTTCAAGACCATCCGAACGAAGATATTAAGGTGACTGTTGATCGAAATGGACAATCTGTTAACTTGAATATGACAGTAAAAGAAGTCCAACAACAAGATGGCGAAAAATATGGACAAATTGGTGTTCGTTATGAAAGCCCAAGAGAATTTAATCCATTAAAAGCTGTTGTATATGGAGCTCAAGAAACTTATAATATGACCGTTAAAATTTTTGAACTGCTAGGTATGCTGATTACAGGTAAGTTTACCATTGATGCACTTTCAGGTCCGGTAGGTATTTATAAAGCAACTGAGCAAGTAGCCCAGTATGGTATTATGAACTTAATGAATTGGGCAGCCATGCTAAGTATTAACTTAGGGATTATGAACCTACTCCCATTACCTGCACTTGACGGTGGTCGTTTATTATTCTTTGGCTTTGAAGCTTTACGTGGAAAACCAATTGACCGTCAAAAAGAGGGAATTGTTCATTTTGTAGGAATCGTGCTACTAATGATCTTAATGGTGGTCGTTACATGGAACGATATACAAAGATTCTTCTTTTAATATTGATTAGCTATTCCGATAAATTACAGTTAAATGAAGTTTGATTTTCTAGCTTTGAGCGCATTTTCTATGAAACATTGCGCTCAAAGCTAAATTTGTTTATGCTATTGAGAGTATAAACTTATCTATTGAAAAAGGTGGAACACTGAATGAAGCAAAGTAAAACATTTATCCCAACGTTACGTGAAGTACCTGCTGATGCTGAGGTAAAGTCACATAAGCAATTACTACGTGCAGGGTTTATTCGTCAAAATACAAGTGGGGTATACTCGTATTTACCGCTTGCAAAACGTGTCTTAACAAAAATTGAAACAATTATTCGTGAAGAAATGGAAGCGATCAATTCAATTGAGCTTTTAATGCCATCACTACAATCTGCAGAGCTTTGGCAGGAGTCAGGTCGCTGGGAAAAGTACGGTCCAGAATTAATGCGCTTAAAAGATCGTCATGATCGTGATTTCGCCTTAGGACCAACACATGAAGAAGTGATTACCACTTTAGTGCGTGATGAAATTAAATCCTATAAAAAATTACCGTTAACATTGTATCAAATTCAAACAAAGTTCCGTGATGAAAAACGTCCTCGCTTTGGCTTACTACGAGGAAGAGAGTTTATTATGAAAGATGCTTATTCTTTCCATGCATCACGAGAAAGCTTAGATGAAACGTATGAAGATATGTATCGTGCATATTCTAATATTTTCTCTCGTTTAGGCTTAAACTACCGTGCTGTTATTGCAGATGCGGGATCTATCGGTGGGAAAGGCACACATGAATTTATGGTGCTTTCTGAAATTGGAGAAGATACGATTGCCTATTCAGATTCATCTGATTATGCGGCTAATATCGAAATGGCTGAAGTAATTGTCAACTATCAACCTTCTGATGAGGCTTTAAAAGAAGTTGAAAAAGTAGCTACCCCAGATCAAAAAACAATTGAAGAAGTATCAGCATTCTTAAAAGTAGAGCCTGCCAATGTCATTAAATCTTTAGTTTTTGACGTGGATGGAGAGCTTGTTGTGGTCCTAGCGCGTGGGGATCATGAAATCAATGATATTAAATTGAAAAATGCACTTGAAGCAGGCTCTGTGGAACTAGCAAGTGAAGCAGCAATTCGTGATTTATTAGGCTGTGGCGTGGGTTCAATTGGACCTGTGAAATTACCTGTCGATGTAAAAGTAGTTGCAGATCATGCGATTAAATCAATTCGTAATGGTATTGCAGGTGCAAATGAGGATGGATTCCATTTAGTAAATGTCAACCCAGAGCGCGATTTTGCTGTGAATGATTATTTAGATATTCGTTTTATTCAAGAGGGAGACCCTTCTCCAGATGGACAAGGTATTATCAAATTTGCGGAAGGTATTGAAGTTGGTCATATTTTCAAATTAGGTACTACATACTCTGCTAAAATGAATGGTACTTTCTTAGACGAGCAAGGGAAGGCCCAACCATTTATTATGGGTTGCTATGGTATTGGTGTTTCTCGTATTTTAGCTGCTGTAGCTGAGCACTTCCAAGATGAAAATGGCTTTACATGGCCAGCACAATTAGCACCATACGATATTCATGTTGTTCCTGTTAATACGAAAGATGAGGCACAGGTTGCTTTAGCAGATGAGCTATACGGCTTATTAAAATCATATCGTTATGATGTTCTTTTAGATGATCGTGCTGAACGTGCGGGTGTAAAATTTGCTGATGCTGATTTAATTGGTTTACCTGTTCGTGTAACAGTTGGTAAAAAAGCAACTGAAGGTATTGTAGAAGTGAAATTCCGTCAAACAGGTGAAACGTTTGAATGGAAAAAAGAAGAAGTAATTGATCACTTAAACGAATTTTTCCGTAAAAATTAATGGTTTATTACTGGGCGGTTATAATTGGAAGTCAATGCTTTTGATAGAGGCTTTCGTATAATTTTGATAAGATAGATATAAATAAATTCGCGACACTTCTGCGGGACAGTGAGCCAAGCAAAATAGAACAGATGGTACAAACTCTGTTAAGCTTGAAGAGCGCCCGCAGTGAGGGAGCGAATTTTTTTCTTGAATTCTCGTCATGTGTTAAGGCGAAATAGAAGATGAGGCTTTATGGACTGCCTCTTTCTGAAAGTAGGTGTCGATAGATTGGAACAGCAACAAGAGGCAAGAATGAGATTTCGAATGCTCTTGCAGCAACTTGAGTTAACAGATGATGTATACATGTCATTTTTTGAAGAAGGTGAATTATCACGTCTTACTGTCCATAAAAAGGACAGACTGTGGCATTTTACTATTAGATTAAGAGATATTCTTCCGTTTCCACTTTACCAGCTTTTCCGCACTCATTTAACAGAGAAATTTGCAGCAATAGCGCAAATATATACAACGTTTGAGACGCTAGAAAAAAGTGTAACAGAGGAACTTGTGCAGGCTTACTGGTTAAGTGTTGTTGAGCAAATTGATGAGATGGCGCCAACACTAAAAAGCTGTCTTATTTCCCAAATGCCAATGTGGAATGGTCAAAAAATAACGTTATCCTGTATGCAGGAAATGGAATATATGATGTTAAAAACAAAGTATGCAGACAAACTGGCAGAAAGCTATAGTCAGTTTGGTTTCCCGCATATGGCAATAGATTTTGTACTACAGGAAGAAACCGAGGAAATGATTGCTGCTCAGGAAGCATTTATGGAGCAGAAGCGTATAGAGGAAGCGGCATTGGCTCAGCAAGCAATGCAAGATTTCCAAAAACGAGAGCAGGAGAAAAAGGACAATCCAGCAGCAGCGAGCCTAGGAGATCGTCCATTCCAACTTGGGATTCATATTAAAGATGATGAAACGATGGAAATTAAACGAATTGTCGAAGAAGAGCGTCGTGTCATTATAGAAGGTTTTGTCTTTGATACCGAAATTAGAGAACTGAAAAGTGGGCGTTCCTTATTACAAATTAAAATTACCGACTATACAGATTCTATCGTAGTCAAAATGTTCTCTCGAGATAATGATGATGCAGAATTGATGCAGCATTTGAAAAAGGGTATGTGGGTAAAAGTTCGAGGCTCCGTACAAACAGATACGTTCATCCGTGATTTAATTGTCATGGCCAACGACATTAATGAAATCAAAAAAGAAACACGACAGGATCTCGCACCTGAGGGTGAAAAACGTGTTGAATTGCATTTGCATACACCAATGAGTCAAATGGACGCTGTTACGCCTGTTGATCGACTAGTAGCACAGGCTGCAAAGTGGGGTCACCCAGCTATAGCTATTACAGATCATGCGGTTGTACAATCTTTCCCAGAAGCATATGCAGCAGGGAAAAAACATGGGATTAAAATAATTTATGGTCTAGAGGCTAATTTAGTTGATGACGGGGTTCCGATTGCCTATGCTCCAGAGCATCGTTTATTAGCAGATGCAACGTATGTTGTCTTTGACGTGGAAACGACAGGATTATCTACAGCTTACGATACAATCATTGAACTTGCCGCAGTAAAAATTAAAGATGGCCAAGTCATCGATAAATACGAAAGCTTTGCGAACCCTCATCATCCACTTTCAGCTACTACAATTGAATTAACAGGGATTACAGATGATATGGTTCGAAACGCACCAGAAGTAGAGCAGGTTATTAAGGAGTTTCATGCATTTATTGGTGATGCGATTGTCGTCGCTCATAACGCATCATTTGATATTGGTTTCTTGTATACTGGCTATAAAAAATTTGGTCTTGAAGAAACGGTACATCCAGTAATTGATACGTTAGAGCTTGCCAGATTACTTTATCCTACGATGAAAAACCATCGCTTAAATACATTGTGTAAAAAATTCAATATTGAATTAACACAACATCACCGAGCGATTTATGATACTGAGGCGACTGGATATCTACTGCTGCAACTTTTAAAAGATGCAGATGAATTAGCCATCAAATACCATGATGACTTTAATAAGCACATAGGTGGGGGTGACGCCTATAAAAAGGGGCGACCAATGCATTGTACAATTTTAGCAGTCGACAATGCAGGTTTAAAAAATTTATTTAAACTGGTCTCACACTCCCATACCAAAACATTCTATCGTGTTCCTCGTGTGACACGAGCTGTCCTCGAGCAATATAGAGAAGGTTTGTTGGTCGGTTCAGGATGTAATAACGGCGAATTATTCGAAACAATGATGAATAAATCACCTGAGGAAGCAGAGCAAGTCGCTCGTTTCTATGACTATATTGAGGTACAACCGAAGGCGGTCTATGCTCCTTTAATTGAACGCAATGTCGTGCGTGATGAATGGACATTAGAGGATATTATCCGTAAGCTTGTGAAATTAGGGAAGAAGCTAGATAAACCTGTTGTGGCCACTGGTAACGTCCATTATTTAGATCCGACAGATGCTATGTTTAGACAAATACTTATAGGGTCTCAAGGTGGGGCGAATATTTTAAATCGTTCCAAGCTACCAGAAGTTCATTTTAGAACAACAGATGAAATGCTGAAGGAATTTGACTTTTTAGGACCTGACCTTGCAAAAGAAGTCGTGGTGACAAATGCTCAAAAAATTGCTGCAAGCATTGGGGATGTTAAACCGATTAAAGATGACCTTTATACACCAAAAATTGAAGGCTCAGATGATGAAGTAACGAATTTAACCTATGAAATGGCTCATCGTATTTATGGTGAAGAGTTACCTGAAATTGTAAAGGCTCGAATTGAAAAGGAATTAAAATCAATTTTAGGTCACGGGTTTGGCGTAATTTACTTAATTTCGGCCAAGCTAGTGAAAAAATCATTAGCTGATGGCTATTTAGTAGGTTCACGTGGTTCGGTTGGTTCCTCATTAGTTGCAACCTTTATGGAAATAACAGAGGTAAACCCACTACCTCCTCATTATGTTTGTCCCAATTGTAAGCATTCCGAGTTTTTTGATGATGGTTCGGTTAGCTCTGGCTTCGACTTGCCAAATAAGGACTGTACAGAATGTGGCACGCCATATAAAAAAGATGGCCAAGATATTCCATTTGAAACCTTCCTTGGCTTTAAAGGGGATAAGGTACCAGATATCGATTTGAACTTTTCAGGTGAATATCAGCCACAAGCTCATAACTATACAAAGGTGCTATTTGGAGAGGATTACGTGTACCGTGCTGGAACTATTGGTACCGTTGCGGAAAAAACTGCATATGGCTATGTAAAAGGTTATGCGAGTGATCATAATCTACATTTCCGAGGAGCAGAAGTAGATCGTTTAGTTCAAGGCTGTACAGGTGTAAAACGTACAACGGGACAACACCCTGGAGGGATAATTGTAGTACCTGATTATATGGATATATATGATTTCTCTCCTGTACAGTACCCAGCGGATGCACAGGATTCGGAATGGCGGACAACTCATTTTGATTTCCACTCTATCCATGACAATATTTTAAAGCTGGATATACTAGGACACGATGATCCGACTGTTATTAGGATGCTCCAGGATTTATCAGGAATTGATCCAAAAACAATTCCAACCGATGATCCTGTCGTAATGAAAATTTTTAGTTCTCCAGAAACTTTAGGGGTAACAGAAAAACAAATTGGCTGTAAAACCGGAACTTTAGGTATTCCAGAGTTTGGTACCCGCTT
>NZ_DAMDAY010000172.1:0-6928 GCF_032093475.1 Lysinibacillus sp.
GGAAACGGCCTTCCATTACTTAGACCGTTTTCACTTCCGCTCCATTGTAGAAAAGGATCATAATTTTGCCGCTTCTTTAGGGGGGCTTACCTATGGTGTGACAGCACTAGAGCTGGCAGACGCATATACAAGCTTTATTGACGGATCTTATGCTCTAGCCCATAGCATACGGAAAGTCACTGCTTTAGATGGTACAGAACTTTATAGTTGGGATACACAGCGCGATCAAATCTGGTCTCCTAAAACCGTAAAATACATGCGGGAACTACTTGCAGATGTTGTAGCAAACGGAACGGGACAGGGTGTCTATAGTAACAGCAGCTACGTTGGTGCAAAAACTGGAACAACGAATGACTATCGTGACTACTGGCTTGCTGGACTTAATGATGAATATACTGCAGCTGTATGGCTAGGGTATGATAAGCCTCAAACGATGCAAAAGTTAGAGGAATACAAAATCCATCATCAATTATTTAATGTTTTACTTGAGTAGAACTAAAAGGTAGCAGTCTTGAAGCGACTGCTACCCTTTTTAGTATGTGTATCTAATTTGCAAACGGCAAACTTGCCAAAATACCATTGTATAGTTTCAACACAACATAAATAACAAGTGTTAAAAGAATAGTCCACATAAAAAGCTCAAAGATTAATAGACCGATTGTGCTGCTCATTGACATGAATTGGCTCATTTTATAGATAAGGTAAATAAAGTATGTAAACACCGTAATCACAAAAATACCTATTAAAACATAAATAAATTGAATGGCAAATGCCGAACACATTGCACCTATAAATAAGATAATATAGCCGCTTCGAGCCTGACTAACAGTTGCTCCATCGTTGTCTTTAGAAAAGAACAGCATACCTAACTCATGAATCGTTTCCCCTACTAGTTTAAGTGCAGAAAATAACATAAAAAAAACAATGGCGAAAACGATAAGGAGAAATACACGTAATTCAAAATCAGATAAAAATTCCCGCATACCTGAATAAACGCCAATCGATTGAAAAATCTGTAAGGATTCGCCAACAGCATACATGCCAAATGTCAAACTAAACAATAAAATTGTAATTAATGGTAAATAACCATAGATATATGGATTCCTCATAAAAAATTTTTTTCCTCTATTTTTATTGATAACTTCCTATTTATAATATAACGAAAATTCTTCCACGACCGCAAGCTAAATCCCATTAGTGCATATGCATTCCCAATTAAAGTACGTTATAATTGATATACTTACCTGCATAAAGGAGGGTTTTTTTGTTACAAGTACTTTATATTTTCATTCCAATGCTTGCTGCAATATTAGTGCCATTATTATATAAACGCATGAAAAATATTCACACAGGCTGGTTTGTGCTTGCTGTACCTGCTACGCTTGCGGTTATTTATGCAACATATATTGCTCAAGTGTCTAAGGGGGAAGTATTCACTGCAGAGCTTCCTTGGATTCCATCGCTTGATATTTCCATCGTCTCGTATTTGGATGGACTAAGCTTATTATTTTCTTTACTTATTACTGGAATTGGCTCGTTAGTCGTACTTTACTCTATTTTTTACTTAGATAAACATAAAGAAAAATTACATAACTTTTATGTTTACTTACTGTTATTTATGTCAGCCATGCTTGGAGTAGTACAGTCAGATCATTTAATTTCATTATATTTCTTTTGGGAACTAACCTCTATTTCGTCATTTTTACTCATTGGCTATTGGTATACTCGTGATGCCTCTCGTTTTGGCGCACTCAAATCAATGATGATTACGGTTGGTGGCGGCTTAATGATGCTAGGTGGCTTCGTTCTTCTTTATTTAATGGGTGGGACCTATTCAATCCGAGAATTGATTGCCATGGCACCTAATTTAGTAGAACATCCTTTATTCACTTGGTCACTTATTCTATTGCTCTTAGGAGCATTTACAAAATCCGCACAATTCCCATTCTATATTTGGCTACCTGATGCAATGGAAGCGCCTACACCAGTTAGTGCCTATCTGCACTCTGCAACAATGGTAAAAGCAGGTATCTATTTAGTTGCACGATTTACACCGATTTTTGCAGCCTCAGAGCTATGGGTGTGGCTTGTTACGGGTATCGGTATCTTAACATTATTCTGGGGTTCCTTCTTTGCAGTGAAGCAAACGGATTTAAAAGGTATCCTTGCATTCTCTACAGTAAGTCAACTTGGTCTTATTATGTCGCTCTTAGGTGCAAGTGCAGTTGCCTTTCATTCTAGCGAATCCATAGATACGATAAAATTTGCGGCATTTGCTGCTATCTTCCACCTGATTAACCACGCTACATTTAAAGGTAGTCTATTCATGATTGCCGGTATTGTCGATCATGAAACAGGTACACGAGATATTCGTAAGCTTGGTGGGCTAATGAGTATTATGCCGATTAGTTTTACAGTTGCGGCAATAGGGAGCTTATCAATGGCTGGTCTTCCACCATTTAACGGCTTCCTAAGTAAAGAAATGTTTTTAACTGCTATGCTTGCACTTCAAAAGTTTGAATTTTTCGGCTTTGATACATGGGGTGCTTTATTCCCTATTATCGCTTGGATTGCTAGTATATTCACATTTATTTATAGCTTTTATTTTGTTTTCAAAACATTCAATGGAAATTATAAGCCTGAACAATTACCTCATAAGCCACATGAGGCGCCAATTGGGATGTTAATTTCCCCTATACTTTTAGCAGCTTTAGTTGTGACAATATTCTTTATTCCGAACTTTATCGGGAATACCTTTGTCAAGCCAGCTGTTCAAGCCATTCAACCATTTTTATATGATACACCTCAAGCGATTGATATACATGTAGAAGCTTGGCATGGCATTAACCCTGAGCTACTCATGACTATTGGAATTGTTATTATAGGTGTACTGTTATTTGTAGCCTTACCAAAATGGCAAGGAATGTATCAAAGATTCCCACAAGCATTCACACTCAACAATGCTTACGACAAAATGATGCAGGGATTAGATACTGGATTAAACCGTCTATCACGACTATATATGACAGGCTCTATGCGTCATTACTTACTATATATGTTTAGTGGTATAGCTATTATTGTCATCGGCTCTCTTTTTGTAAAAGATGCCTTTAGTATTTCATTCGAAGAGACCTCACCAATCAAGCCATATGAAATTATCTTAATCTTGGTGTTATTGATTGGAACAGCTATTACTATACTGGCAAAATCTCGTTTAACAGCTATCATCGGTCTTGGTGCTGTTGGATATACAGTTGCATTATTCTTTGTCATTTTTAATGCGCCTGATTTAGCGCTAACACAGCTAGTTATTGAAACCATCTCTGTAGCACTATTTTTATTGGCGTTTTACCATCTACCTAAGCTTGGTAAACGCGAAGAGCGTATGAGATTTCAGTTAAATCGAGCTGTTGTTTCCATTGCAGTTGGTGTAATGGTGACGCTTGTTGCACTATCATCACATTCACAAAAACTTATTCCTTCCATCTCTAAGTACTATGAGGAAACCGTTTACTCAAAAGCTGGTGGTGGAAATATTGTCAACGTAATTTTAGTAGATTACCGTGGCTTCGATACATTATTTGAAATTACAGTGCTAGGCATTGCCGGTATGGCCATCTTAGCCATGATTAAGCTACGTATGAATAGAAAGGAGAAAACACATGAAAACAAATGATGTGATAATACAATTTACAGCTAAAATTGTATTTTTCATTATTTTCTTCTTCTCCATTCATATCTTTTTAGCTGGTCACTACACTCCTGGTGGAGGCTTTGTTGGAGGACTGTTAACTTCAAGCGCGATTGTTCTTTTGGTGTTAGCCTTTGATATTAATACAGTTCGTCATATTTTACCTATTAATTACACGTATCTAACAGCAATTGGCTTACTTTTAGCCCTTGCTACAGCGGCATTTCCCATGTTTGTAGGGAAACCGTTTTTCACTCATTTCTTTGATTATTTCGATTTACCGCTTCTAGGCAAACAGTCCTTACACACGGCTATGCTTTTTGATAGCGGTGTCTATTTGGTTGTTGTCGGCGTTACGATGACCATTATTCAAACGATTGGGGAGGATGAATAATGGAAATAATTATGGCCTTTGTGATCGGCTTTCTCTTTATGGCAGCTGTCTACTTACTATTATCGAAAAGCTTATTACGTATTATTATAGGCACGGGCCTGCTCAGTCATGGTGCCCATTTACTAATCTTAACAATGGGTGGTCTTGGTGGGGAAGCACCTCCCGTTTTAACTGAAGGATCTAAAACTTTTGCAGATCCATTACCTCAGGCACTCATTTTAACAGCTATTGTTATAAGCTTTGGGGTAACAGCTTTCTTCCTGGTACTTGCCTATCGTTCCTATCAGGAGCTAAATACAGATGATATTAGCTTAATGAGAGGAAGTGATGAGGATGAATAACTTCCTACTACTGCCCATTATCATCCCGTTTTTCTTTGGCATGATTTTAATGTTTGGGCAAAAAAATATAACGTATCAACGATCAATTTCATTACTTGGAATTGGACTTGCTTTTATTTCAGCCATTTCCCTACTTTTTAAAGTGAAAAATGATGGTATTCAAAAAGTTACCTTCGGAGACTGGCCAGTTCCTTATGGGATTACTATGGTTTCTGATATGGTATCCGCGTTACTCGTCACAACGACATTGCTTATTGCATTTTTTGTTGTTTGGTATGGCTTTGGTTCCATTACTAAAGAGCGTGAACGCTTCTTTTATTATCCTGGTATTATGTTTATTTTAACTGGGGTAAACGGAGCCTTTACAACAGGCGATATTTTTAACCTGTTCGTTTTCTTTGAAGTATTGCTCATGTCTTCCTATTTACTGATCGTTCTAGGTGGAGAAAAGGGCCAACTGAAAGGCTCTATCAAGTATATTTTAATTAATGTTATTTCATCAGCCTTATTCGTTATTACCGTTGCCTTTTTATATTCGGTAGTAGGTACATTAAATATGGCGGATATTGCCGTCAAAATAGCTGATATCAATCAACCAGGGATTATTACAGTTATTGCTGTCCTATTTTTAATGGTATTTGGACTAAAAGCAGCTATTTTCCCACTCTATTTTTGGTTACCTACTTCGTATGCAGCAGCACCTATTCCGGTATTAACACTATTCGGTGCCCTGCTTACAAAGGTTGGTGTTTATGCTATTGCACGTACCTATACACTGTTCTTTGTACACGATTTATCCTATACGCATGATTTACTAATGGCATTAGCTATCGCTACTATTATTGCGGGTTGTATTGGGGCTTTAGCCTATTTTGATATCAAACTCATTATTATCTACAATATTGTCATTGCAGTCGGCGTCATTTTATTTGGAGTCTCCCAAATGAACGAGGTTTCATTAAAAGGGGCTATCTTCTATTTAATTCACGATATGCTTATTAAGGCCGCGCTCTTTATGTTAATTGGTATTATCATCTACATTACTGGTACATCCGATTTGCGTAAGATGGGTGGTCTCATGAAGAAATATCCTGCTCTTGGTTGGTGTTATTTAATTGCAGCCTTTGGTCTTGCTGGTATACCACCACTTAGCGGGTTTGTTGGAAAGTTGTTGATTGTACAAGGTGGCTTTGAGGCTGGAAGTATGTGGAGCAGTATTTTCATATTAGCCTCTTCACTACTCGTGCTATTGTCCGTGATCCGTATCTTCCTTTATGCCTTTTGGGGTGAGGAGAAAAACACACATGGCACTATTAACAAAGCAGACTATAAAATGCTGTTTATCCCTACGGCCCTTTTAGTGATTATTTCTGTAGCATACGGGGTTGGTTCCGAATGGGTAACACCATTTATGGACGATGCAGCAAAACTATTACATGATCCATCTATCTATATAGATGCTGTAATGAAGGAGGACTAACACTATGGCATTTCAAATGATTTTAAACTTTGTCCTTGCCTTTGTATGGATGTTCCTTTCCTCTAATTACACAGCAGCCGGCTTTATTATTGGGTTTATAATGGGGATTATTTTACTGATCATCATGCGGAGATTTTTCAAGTCACGACTTTATGTCTACCGTTTATGGGCCCTTCTAAAATTAACTTTGCTGTTCTTTAAAGAATTAATATTAGCCAATGTGCAAGTTTTGAAAGTTGTGTTAAAACCTAAATTGGATATGCAACCAGCCTTTTTTGCATATCCTACTGTGCTAACACAGGACTGGGAGATCACTTTACTATCAAGTCTAATTACTTTAACGCCAGGAACAGTTGTCGTTCATGTTTCAGATGATGCGAAAACATTGTATGTACATGCCATTGATATTAGTGATGTAGATGAAGCAATTGCTTCCATACGAGATTCATTTGAGAAAGCAATTTTGGAGGTGAGTAAATCATGACAACATTTATTATTGCAGTCATTGTAGTGATTTGCTTATCGATGATTGCTGTCATATATCGAATGGTAAAAGGCCCTTCAGCATCTGACCGTGTTGTAGCTTTAGATTCCCTTGGTGTATCACTTATTTCCCTTATTGGCCTATTTTCAATCTTAGTGGAAACAAGCTTCTTCCTTGAGATTATTTTATTGCTAGCAATTTTATCGTTTATCGGTACAGTGGCCTTCTCTAAATTCATAGAGAAAGGAGATATCATTAAACGTGACAATTCTCGCTAATAGTTTAGTTATCTTTTTCATTACAGTTGGTGCACTGTTTATTGTCGTGACAGCGATTGGACTTATCCGCTTACCTGATTTGTATACGCGTGCCCATGCCGCTTCCAAAAGTGCCACACTCGGTGTTATGTGTGTACTAATCGGTGTATTCTTTCACTTTTGGCTGATTGAAGATCATTTCAATCCACGTATATTACTGGGGATACTATTCCTCTTCATTACTGGACCTGTTGGTGGACATATTATGACTCGTTCCTCCT
>NZ_DAMDAY010000173.1:0-6872 GCF_032093475.1 Lysinibacillus sp.
ATTACCTTTTGATTAGCAGCATTGTAGAATGAATAAACCGTTGGAGAAAACTTATCTAAAAATTCATCAAAGCTTTTGACAAGAAGATATTGATTAATTTCTTTAATCTTTTCATCACTTAGACTGTCAATCCCCTTTACATCACCAACAAGCGTAATTAAGTCCATCTTTTCAGGATTAATTTCCTCAAATAGCATGGTTCTGTTTGTTTGACTAATAATCTCCATTCAGTCGGCCGTATGATTATACAGCCATCCCTCCTTTTTACATCGGATTTCGAGTAAGCATAATCATCTGCGAGAAGTAACTTAAAATTAACTTTTTAGTTATAAAATTCCATTAACAGAAAAAGAAACTGCAGTTTAGCTAAACTGAAGTTAAAATTTTATAACCATTTTATCTACATCACAAATGACATTATGTATCACAAAGTAACTATACAATATCTTAATTTATTGTCAATATTTACATTAGAATATTTTGTTAATTAAAATGTAAATGGATAGGTTTATAGGAAAAATTAAACATAATAAATTTTATGATATTTCTTTAGGAAAAATGTAGTTTTCCACTTTTTTTTATTATAAAAAGACAGCCTAAGGTGAATTTCTTAACCCCCTTAGGCTGTACAGAGCTCTTAGCTTACACTACAAAATGATAATATCGGATTACTTCTTCTAGATAATTGGTCATTTAGAATTATTTACCTTAAAATAGTTCCTTATCCTATTGACAAATTTTTCAACAGTTATTACCCACTTCATGATTTGTAGGGAAGGACATCGTTTTTTTACTTGCACTGCCAACCCCCACATAATGATGTAGGATAAAAGAATACTTACACTTTTATTATGCTCTTTTACTTGTTCAATTTTATCCTCAATAAGCCGCTGAGAAACATCAGGCGGAATACTATTTGTCATTGAATAGTAAAATGTTGCTGCAAAACTATAAATATCGGTATAGACACCTTGCGCGGACTTATTAGAATATTGCTCAAGCGGGGAGTAACCTGAGCTTGTAAAAATTTGATAATCTGTAGCTGTTTTATAAAAAACAGCGGAACCAAAATCTAGTAAAAATGGATTACCTTCTGAATCTATCATAATATTACTTGGCTTAATGTCACGGTGGAGAATCCCCTGTTTATGTACATAACATAGCGCATCTATTAAAGGGAGAAAGATACTTGTGTATAAATGGTCTCGATCATGGACAGGAAAATCCTTTAAATATTCATCTAATAGTTTTCCTTCATAATAATCCATAACAATATAAATCGATCCATTTTCCTCAAAATGCTCAACATATTTTACAATATTAGGATGATTTATTTGCTGCATAATGACTGCTTCATTAAGAAAAATTTCTTTTAGGCCTTCAAATTTTTGCTTTGTTGAAGGCAAACGATTAATGATTGTTCTATTATCTAAATCCCGTAAAGCCATTTCTTTTGGAAAGAATTCTTTAACAATGAGTCGCTTTTCACTATTATTATTTTCCGCAAGATAGACGATGGATAATTTACTAGTAGCAAGAACTTCTTTTATTTTGTATGTATTATTCAGAACACTATTTATCGGTAAGCTCAATTCACATTGAGTTGCTTGCATTTTTGCTCTTTCCCCCTTATAAGCTTTGATAACCTATCATGCAAATATAGATCAAATTATCTACGTTTTAACTAAAATACAAATTAATGTAAGTATACCAATTTATATCTTTTTATTAAATAGTTTTTAACGAGCTAATACATTCTTGCCATTTGAAGTGGCATCTGCCCTCTATGCATATTCTATCTCTTTATTTCGGTACATCTATTTGACGTTTTGATTTTTTATCCATTTCCTAGCTAAGAATTTCTTAGTACATTAGTAAGTTGAATTTTATTCACAAAAAAAGCTTAAATCACATTAATAGGTGATTCAAGCAGTTGATTTCAAAAGATAATCTAGCAATTTATTTTTGCGAGATATTTATTTTATGTAGATTATAGTTGTATTTATAAAAAACAGATTCCTCTTTTGGATATACTCTGAACACATTACTTAAGGGTCTTTATGTTTTTTATCGTAAACTTCCCAATTATGTATTTGAAAATAAAAAGCACTTTTCTACAGGTTCATTTATTTACTAAGTTTATAATGTTGTAGAGTTATTTTATATTACCTGTAAGACACCTTTTATTAAATCTATGAGTAACCAAAAAACTCCTACTAATACCCTAACAAATGGACGTTACTATGTTTGAATCTATTGAGTATATTTTCTTCTACTCTCATGAGTAGCTAAATCTGCATAACGTGTCGTAATTGGTAATCGACTATTTTTTTCTACAAAATGTAGAGTTATTTTTATTGAAGTCTCTAAATCGATCCAGTTACCGCATGAAATAAAAATGGGCTTTACATCCTTTCTTGTTCTCAAAACTGCCCCATATACTTCCCCATCAACCTTAATATAAGTAAAATCACCCATTACATTTTTTGGCATTTGAAAATCGGTATTTTTTATCTTCAAGTAACTTTTAGCAACACCTATTGTAGGTTTCTTCAAATAAAAAGAAGCATGTGTTGCGATCCCCATATGTCTATAATGAAGATAACCATTTCCATCAAACATATAAAGATCTGGTTCACATTGCAGCTTTTTCACTGCTTCTATCACCATCGGAAGCTCCCTAAAAGCAAGATATCCTGGAATATATGGAACATCTATTTGACCCCAATATTCTACTTCTTCTATAATTTGTTTGGTAATATAATCGATTACAACAATACAACACACTCCATAATCTTTCTTCCCCTCTGTCCAATATGCAATATCAATTCCAGCTACTAGACGAATAGCTCCTAACTGAAAATTGTTTTCTAATGAAATCTTTGAAATCCATTTTTCTTGTTCACTTTTAAACAATTCTTCTTTTTCCATTTTCCATCATTCATCCATTCTTTCACTTTTTTTACTAGTCTTTTATGTTCTTCTTTCTTTGCCCATTAAAATAGCTAACTAAATCTAATTCTCTCTCGTTTTAAAATTATCGATCGCTTTAGGAAAATTTTCATATTATATTATGAATACCACACATCGTCAGAAAATTTCTCGCCACCTTCACTAGGCTTTATATTGTTGGTGTTTATGAATATTTTTATTTCTGACTTTAACAACACCAGATCCTTACTCTCAATCACAAAGCCCCTATGGTTATTCAAACTAAAATCGACCTCTAAATTTATATCCAACTCCCGACACCAGTCAATAAAATCATACATAATCATTGTAAAACAAATGTTAAATTTATGAACCGAAACCCAAATACCTATTCTTTCATCGCCGAGATCTTGTTGTCGTAATTTTAAATCTCCATCTAAGAACCACTTAGTATGTTGTTGTTGCTTCTCCTCAAACATTAATTTTTATCCTCCTATTCTTTGTATAAACCTGTAAAGTACATCCATTGCTGGACTTATTCTTACGCTACCATATATAACTTTTTCTGACGAACCATACTTTTCAATTCTGGAGCATGCCCTTCTTCTCTTACATATTGTTAAATATTACTTTCTTGCAATGTGTCTACCCTTCATTTCGTCAATTATGTTTTTCATACATTTCTCGTGCAATTCAGTAGACATTCCTTCACTTTGAAGTTTGACAACCCCACTCTCAAGCATGTCAAGTCATCCAGAAATGACTCAACTTTATTATTCGATTTCTTCTGGTTTTCTAAATAAGCAAAGAATATCTAGTGGCTCAAATATGCATCTCCAAACTTAAAAATGAATACCGAGTTTGAAATAAATATTACTAAATTCTCACGATATGCTTCTCCAATTATTACGAGCGGCTTTTTTACTCGTACCTCAAATCCCTCAAAGTCTTCTTTTTCATGTAAATCTTCTAGGCTAAAATGAAAGGTTTCCAAACTTCCATCCGGATGCTTAAATTTATATTCAACCCCACCAAATTGACTTAATGCATCAACCACTGGATTAAATACTTGATACCCCACTAAAAAATTACTGTTCCGCTTAATTCAAACTTATTATTTGGATTCCAACCCGCTTGTAGCAATATATCTCTCGTTTCATCTGAAAAATTTTGCAATAAATATTCTCCCTATTTATAATTCTATTTACGAAAATCACTAAGCTGCCTGAATCTCATCACAATTTTCAACTGCTTAATTCCGAAACTCTCATCATCCTTTTAAGGATTTTTGGGTCATTTTCTCTCTCCGTTGATCCTTGTGCTATCTCTCTTTAAATTTAAATTACGGCATTTCACAAACAGACTATATAAATTTTTCTAAACTATAATACGGATTAGATATATTCTCGCCTACTTCATCTATTGTTTCCTGTATTTCATCTAGGATTGATTTATCTATATCCTCAAACTGTTCCAGAAATTCTTTTATTTTATTAAAGCAAGTTTCTAGACCGAGATTTACTACAATAGAAAGAATAATATCTACTTCATCATAGGAATCTGTATTCCATAATCTAGAGAGAGTTCTATCAATATCATTTCGTATGTCACTTCTTAATAACTCATATGTCATAACTTGCCTGTCTGTTAGTTTACTAAGGATTAATAAAAAACCATCTTTTTCAATTTTATTATTTCTAAATTGATCTAATGCATTTTGAAACATTGATATTAGTGTTTCAGTTGGTATTCTATCAGGTAGATTTTCAATTTCATTTATATCCATATTTTATTTCCCTTCTATTGGAATATGAACCTCATTTAAATATTGCTTTTTTGTCCCTGTTCCGTTTGATTTTTAACTATTAGTATAGTCGTACATTATACATAACCGTTACAATCTAACAAAAGGTGTTTTTATTATGTCTTCTACCATTCGTTTACTTCTCAATGATATTTTAACTAAAAAACAAATGAGCTGTCGGCAACTGGCCAAGCAAACATCACTTCTTCCTTAATACCGTCAATCATTTATATACACAACCTATACAACGTCTGCATATAAGACCCTTTCAGCTTTGTGCTACACATTACAAGTCTCTATTCAAGACCTACTTGTATTGGAGATAAACGATTAACTCACTCGAAGAACAATTGAACCCGTGCATCTGTCGGTATCACCACTATATTTCCAAACCAGTTTGTATATCATACGCAACATCAGAACTCACAAATTCTACTCTGCTTGCCCTATTCCCTATCATCTCTAGTATCTCTTTAAAATATGAGTAATGCTATGGCCTTGTTTCAATCCTTAGGATATGTAAGTGACCTTCTGTTTCTCTAAAGTTTTTAAAATATAGATGAATGTATACATCGTCACTTTTCCGCATGTGTAGTTCATAGCTATATGTTCCGCTATAAATCTTGATTTTCACTTTATATTTCTTCACCCCCAAAATATAAACACGTAAAAATGCTGAATGTGGTACATCCTTATAATCTATAACGAACTTATCTATCGAAACCTCTATTTCAATCGCATTTTCTTCCCCTTGTATGCAAGTACTTGAATAAAATTTAATACTTAGTACACTAATTAAATAATCGTAATCTTTTCAATTTTACGTATTTAAACATAAAAAAGCACTTGTCGCCTGTTATAGACAATCAAGTGCTTTAAGTTTATAAATTTTCTAAGTTTATTAATATATTTGAAAGTTTTATAAGTTATTTTTATATCGACAGTATGACATCTTTTATACTACTTGGCAAGTGTAACGTTTAAACCCTTTAGCTTGTTTAATCTCGTGTGTTTGTTGCTTATGCCATCCATAAAGTGGTCCTTTGTAAGTAAAATGGCATATCGCTTATTCTCGCTCTTATTACATTAGCGCTAAAATAGCACTTCTTGATGGCTCTGCCTTCATGAGTTTTTTATACAATTTCAAAGATATTACAAGTTAAAAGTGTGTGTGCCTGCCTAATCAAGGCTTTTGTAATCGATATAAGACTTATTCAGAAATTTCTATATAATTCATGTATTTAAGTTCTTCATACTTGACCTGCAATTCTTCAATTCCCTCAATTAAAACAGATACATATCCGGTTATGTCTACTTCTATTTCATCCGAATCATCTGGTTCAATATTAATTGGATGTGAACAGACTTCCAAAGTGTAGCCTTCTCTCCCCCCAAATCCCTGTATTACTATCTGAAGCCCTAAAATTGGATAATCAATAAAAACTGCAGGAACATCTTCATAAATATGTTCCTCTAAACCTCCGAAGGGGAGTCCACCAAATAATTTATCAGAGATTATTCTTGCTACTTCATTTATGTCCTTATTTGAATCAATTGGAATTAAGCATTTAAAAAACGGATATTTTTTTTTCATCTCACACTCTCCTATTCATCTTCTATTATTTTGCTTCCTTTACTATACTTCTTACTAATAAATTCTTCTTGTGTATATATTCTAAAAGTAAAATTATCTGGTCGCCCTTTTTTATCTACCTTTCTAATTCCATCTAAAGAACTTTTCAGTGTTTTGTCTATCTCTTTTTGCATCTGTCTTATTTCTTTAATCTGAGTACCAGCTTTCCATGTCGTGCTTGGAGGAAACTGAGATGCTAATTTATCACTAACAATGAATGCATCGATATCGAAATCTGTAGGGTCAAATGGAGCATTTCCCTTATGTGGTCCTTTCTGACCCGTAGCCAATGAACCCCGATATCCAACCTTGGCATCTGGGTCGATTTCCTTAATCTTTTTCGCTGCAGGACTCATTGTATTTTGAACGGTATTCATAATCTCAGTTCGGGTTTGAACTTTACCCGTACCCTTATTCTCATCAGGCTTTTTATTCGAGCCATTTTGTGATGGTTGGGAATTAGACGGCTTCGGACTCGAGGAGGACGTATTTTTTCCAACCGTT
>NZ_DAMDAY010000174.1:0-6842 GCF_032093475.1 Lysinibacillus sp.
TGATCATCGTTTCGTTTATTCCTCTTATTGGCATACTTGCTTCTTTAGGTGCAGCAGGCTTTACATTATACTTCTCCTACCGATTATTTTATCGTTGGTGTGGAGAATCAGGGAAAGCCGTGCTTTATACAATTCTAATGATTATAACAGGCGGCTTATTCTTTGCTATTTATGGTTTAATGCGTATGAACAGACCATTTGTTGCCTAATAAACCGTTCAAAAACCTCTTCATGCCTTAATGCTGAAGAGGTTTTTGGCGCATTTTTACTTGATAATGGTGCATAGATTTAGGGATGCCTTTTAATTCAAATACACCATTGTACACTAAATAACGAATTCTATATTCAAGAAAGAAGATATTTGGAGGAGCCTCCATTTTAGTTAAAAGCTCTGAAATGAGTGCCCCTGTTTGAATATAATCGATGGTTCCTTGCTGCTGATGAAGTTGTTCTAGCCTTGTTATTATCAATGAATCATAGGCGTTCACTGGAACCGCCTGAATTTGTTGATGCAACCAGAGGCGTAACACCTCTTTTGTCCTCGCTAAACGTTCCCATTGCTGCTGAAATATTAGATGCGCATTAGCAGTCAAGCGTATTTTGTCATACTGCTCTACGTTCCATTGCCGAATGCTAACACGCTCTTTCCCAGTATTGATAAGATAGATTTCATTCGTTTTTTCACGTAATAAATAAAGGAAAAATCTAAGTCCACATTGTTCTTCTATATTGTCTCCATACCATATGTAAATAGGTAAATGACTCGGAATATCCTGTATTTCTCTTATCGTATTCATGAAATGATGATAATTCACAAAATCATCCATACCATCATTTATATTTTCCATTAACCATTCATGGCGAAATGCCTGTCCTCTTTTTTCATCAAGCCTCCATAACGGACCTATAGACAAATCATCTGGAAACCCTATTACATATTTCGGCGGTGCAAGTGCTACTCGTAGTGAGCCTGCTACGGATTCGGAACAGACAATATGTACCATTGGGGCTGTCGTTGTTGTCAAAACTTTCTGTTGTTGAATGGTATCATTAATAATGTCTACAAAAAGATTTAGATGATCTTGCTCTACCATCAAAGTCCATCCCTCCTTTGGACTGCTTCGTTCATGTCGAAAAGCAGCAAATGATTCAAATGGTTGAAGTTCATATGCCTCCCATTTCCCTCTCTCCACCACATCATCTATCGTGATATAATTTAATGTTTGAATTTTATAAACCAACACCTGATTTGCTTCGTACAAAAAGTAGATAAATGGATAATGCCTCATTGTCTCCATAGCTTTGACTCCTTTTAGGAAATTGTATCATAATGACAATCTCTTCCATCATTTTTCAAAAATATAGCTAGCAGATATAATAATTATGTTATGATTATAGTTAGAAAATTTAGAATTTCTTTCAAAGGGGACTGATATTTGTGTATGAAAATATTTTAAGACATCCTGGGCCAACACCTATTCCAAAAAAGGTTCAGCTTGCGATGAATCGTGATATTTTTAGTCATCGAAGCGCTGAATTTGTGGAATTATATCGAGAAACAGTCGAATTAGTAAAACCTATTTTTGGGACAAAGCAAGATATTTTACTACTCCCATCAGGTGGCACAGCTGCTCTAGAGGCAGCTGCGGTGAATACGGTTTCAGCTGGTGAACATGTGGTCGTTGTTACAGTTGGAGCTTTTGGTGACTATTTTGTTTCGATTTGTGAAAAATACGGCTTCAACGTACATAAGCTTGAAAAAGAATGGGGTCAAGCTTGCACGGCTAATGAGTTACGGGATTTCTTACAGCCATTAAAGGATATTAAGGCTGTTTTTATCACATACAATGAAACTTCCACTGGTATTTTAAACCCGATCGCTGAATTAGCACAGGTCGTTCGTGAAGAAACAGCTGCATTATGTATCGTCGATGGTGTAAGTTGCATTGGTGGTGCTACTGCTGAGATGGATGCTTGGGGAGTCGATATTCTTGTTACAGGCTCTCAAAAGGCGATGATGTTGCCACCAGGGCTTTCTCTTGTTAGCATAAGTGAAAGAGCTTGGCAAATCATAGAAGAAAATAAAACCCCATCCTATTATTTAAATTTATTGAGCTATCGGAGCTGGGCAGAAAAAGGGATGACGCCAAATACGCCTACTATCACACTTATCTATGGACTTCATGAGGTTTGTAAGCTAATCGAGCAGGAAGGTGGCTTTGATACAACTGTTGCCCGACATGAACTAATGAAAAACATGGTCCGTAATGCGATGAAAGCACTGAACATTGACCTTTTAACTGACGATGAGTATGCATCCCCGACAATTACAGCGATCATGGCTCCAAAAGGGATTGATCTCAATGATTTCTTAACACATTTAAAACAGCATTATCATTTAGATTTCGCTGGAGGGCTTGGTCATTTACAAGGGAAAATTTTCAGATTTGGTCATATGGGCTATTGTTTCCCTAGCGATGTATTACAGGCAGTTTCATTAATGGAAGCAGCACTTCAAGACTTTTCCTATGATTTTGAGCCAGGTGCTGGTGTGCGAGCAGCTCATGAAGTATTTTTAAGTGCTCAGCGAAAACAGCTACAGCAATAATTATTAAAGGTTTCTACACATAAGTTAAAAAAATGTGTATAAAAAATAAGTATTGACCCATACTATTAAAGATTTCACTTCAAATCCAATGACTAGGAGGGTTAACCCGATGAGTGGGATGGATTGCAAACTCTGAAGGTCCAACAAAACTGAATGTAGCTAAAGCACGGTTGTCTTATTTTTAAGATACAATGCGAAAGCGAGGCAGTGTGTCATGGAGCATTTAAAGTAAGTGAGAATCAAGCCTAGAAAGAAATTTCTAGGCTTTTTAATGTCTATAAATAGTTAATGGTTATAATGTTGTCTGTTTTAAATAGTCCTCACGCATTTCCTTCGGCACCATACTTCCACCTGTCGCCCATACAATATGAGTAGCTTGCTCCATTTTGTCGGTTAAATAATGCTTTTCTAAATATTTTTGCCCGTTTTTCATTAACTGGATCGGTCCAAACATTCCTGCATGTGCGGATGGCTCTAAAAATAGCTCCTCAGACTCCATTGCTAATGCAAGTGAAGTAAATAATTCCTCATCTTTTACCGTATAACATCCGCTAATATACGTGTCCATTACTTTTCCAACGAATTTAGAGGCACGGCCGACTGCTAGACCGTCTGCTTCCGTCTTATTGTCTAAGCCAATATCCTCTATACTAATTTCATCATGTAAACCTGTCATTAAGCCTAGCGTCATACAAGGAGATGCGACGGGTTCTGCAAAGAAAATATGCACATGCTCGCCGAATAGTTCTCGCAGTCCATAGGCAACCCCACCTGGCCCTCCACCTACACCACATGGTAAATAAACTAACAAAGGATGCACTGAATTGACTGTTATATTAGCCTTTTCTAATTGACCTTTTAAACGCTTTGCGGCTACTGCATAGCCTGCGAATAAATCCTTTGAGTTTTCATCATCAATGAAATGGCACATTGGATCTTGTATAGCTTCTTGTCGGCCCTGTTCTACCGCCACACTGTAATCAGCCTCATATTCAATCACTGTCGCTCCCTTTTCTCGTAGCAAGTCTTTTTTCCATTTCTTGGCGTCGCTCGACATATGTACTACGACATTAAAGCCGAGCTTCTTGCCCATAATGCCGATACTTAAACCTAAATTTCCTGTAGAGCCTACTGCAATTGTATAGTGTCGGAAAAATGATTGAAATGCCTCTGTAGCTAAGACTGCATAATCATCCTCTACTTTAAGCTTTCCACTTGCCAAAGCAAGCCTTTCTGCGTGTTTTAATACTTCATAAATTCCTCCACGTGCTTTGATTGATCCAGAAATCGGTAAATTATGATCACATTTTAACAGTAATTGGCCAGGTATTGAGACATCATACCGTTGTTCAAGGGCATTTTTCATCTCTGCCATTTCCTCAATAGTGGATTCAATCAGACCATCACTTTTTACAAGCTCAGGAAAGACTACTTTTAAATATGATGAAAAACGCTGCAATGTTTCTTCCGCATCCTCTACTTCAGACATAGTAAAGTGCATTGTCTTTGGTTTTTTCATCCGATTTGTATTTTCCCAGAAAACAGTATCCTTCTTTGCTAGTTCCTTCAGCTGTGGATATTGCTCCAATAGTTCGTGATTACGTTCATTTTTCACCTGTAGATTCCTCCATTTTATGAGCTAAAATTGCTCGTTCACAAATTTGTCGAAATTTCCTTTCAAACGAAATATTGTTTTCTTGTGTTCTTTTTTTAGGTCCCTTTGTTCGCCCTCCTGCCCTCCTAATTTTTTGACCAACATGACGCATATCGAGCAAACGTTCGATATTTTCATCAGACATTTCTCGTCCATTTTGATCGATCGGATATCCACCTCTTGCTAAAACCATTGCTGCTAACCCGTAATCCTGTGTAATGACAATATCATGTTTTGAAAGCGCGTTCACAAGCGTAAAATCAACCGAATCCGGACCTTTTGGAACAGTAATTGTTATTACATTATCACGTTCAACACGGTGAGATGTATCGCAAAATAAGATAGTTTCTATCTCATATTCAGATGATATAGATAGCGCCAAATCCACTACTGGACAGGCATCAGCGTCTATTAGAACCTTCACAATAAAGCATCATTCCTTTCTCGAAATTAGATTAATTACTTAGTACATAATTATTTTAATATAATGTTTTTCAGACCTCTCTTGCTCATTTCTTCACAAACTTACAAAGTATTTTATTGAATAGTTTGAAAAATAGATATACGATACACCTATCAACTAAATGGGGGTTTTAATTATGACAATTACAACTGTTAGCAATGAACAATTAGCAAAAGAATACGTTGATGGCGTATTTGAGCAGCTAAAACAACAGAACTGTCATCAAGCGGAATTTTTACAAGCGGCTGAAGAAATTTTCATCTCATTAGTGCCTGTATTCGCACAACATCCTGAATATATTCAGGCCAATATTTTATCTCGAATCGTTGAGCCTGATCGTATTATTTCCTTCCGTGTAGCTTGGCAAGATGATAACAATCAAGTGCAAGTAAATCGCGGTTATCGTGTTCAATACAGCAATGTGATGGGGCCTTATAAAGGCGGCCTTCGCTTCCACCCTTCCGTGAACGAATCCATCATTAAGTTCCTAGGCTTTGAGCAAATCTTTAAAAATGCGTTGACTGGGCAACCAATCGGTGGTGGTAAAGGTGGTTCGAACTTCGATCCGAAAGGTAAGTCAGACTCAGAAATCATGCGATTCTGCCAAGCATTCATGACTGAATTATACCGTCATATTGGTCCAGATGTCGATGTTCCTGCTGGTGATATTGGTGTAGGTGCTCGTGAAGTTGGCTATTTATGGGGCCAATACAAACGTTTAACAAAGGCAAATGAATCAGGTGTACTAACTGGTAAGACTCCTGGTTATGGTGGCTCTTTAGCACGTAAAGAGGCAACTGGCTACGGTACAGTTTATTTTGTCAACGAAATGTTAAAAGATGCAAATGATTCATTCGAAGGAAAAACAGTAGTTGTTTCTGGTTCTGGTAACGTTTCTACTTATGCCATTGAAAAAGCACAACAATATGGTGCAAAAGTGGTTGCTTGCTCTGACTCTTCAGGCTATATTTATGACCCTGAAGGCTTAGATTTAGCAGCTATTAAAGAAATTAAAGAAGTAAAAGGTGACCGTATTTCAACTTACGTTAATTACCGACCAAATGCTACTTTTACAGAAGGTTGTACAGGTATCTGGACAATTCCTTGTGATATTGCCCTACCATGTGCTACTCAAAACGAAATTAATGGTGAATCGGCTCGTACATTAATTTCAAATGGTGTGAAAGCTATCGGTGAAGGTGCCAATATGCCATCAGACCTGGAAGCAATCAATGAATTCCTAAATGCAGGTGTATTATTCGGTCCTGCTAAAGCAGCAAATGCTGGCGGTGTTGCTGTATCTGCTCTTGAAATGGCACAAGATTCAAGCCGCGTATTTTGGTCATTTGAAGAAGTAGATGCGAAACTTCATCAAATTATGAAAAATATTTATATGGACAGCAAAGCAGCAGCTGAAAAATATGGCTTCCCAGGTAATTTAGTAATGGGCGCAAACATCGCGGGCTTTATCAAAGTAGCTGATGGAATGCTTATGGAAGGTGTTTATTAATAGTATTTCTTTGTCATAGTTTCCTATAATCCAAATTCAAAATATTCTTAATTTCATATAAGGTGATAGCGAATATTCGTTATCACCTTATTTTTTATTAGGTATTCTGTTACAAAACATGTAAATAAACATTTAAAACGAACATTTTTATTATTAAATATTTAAAACATTCGTGTTATAATTTTAGAGTAATATGAAATATTGGAGGGTATTTTTGTGGAATTATTGTATACAGGGAAAACAAAAAATGTGTTCAAACTAGAAGATGGTCATTATTTATTAAAATTTAAAGACGATGTGACAGGAGAAAACGGTGTTTTTGACCCAGGTGCTAATACTGTTGGATTAACGATTGATGGCGCTGGTTTAGCAGGTTTACGCCTAACTTCCTATTTCTATTCCAAATTAAATGAACAAGGTGTTCCTACGCATTATGTAGACGCAAACTTTGAAGATGCAACGATGACAGTAAAACCTGCAACAGTTTTCGGGAACGGTTTGGAAGTTATTTGCCGCTTCAAAGCTGTTGGTTCATTCCTACGTCGCTACGGTGCCTATGTTAAAGAAGGACAAGATTTAGACTCCTTCGTAGAAGTAACCATTAAAG
>NZ_DAMDAY010000175.1:0-6798 GCF_032093475.1 Lysinibacillus sp.
TCTTGAATTTTCACACGTACAATCGAATACATATTTTGTGCATTATGAAAAATGGAGACGATTGGACGTCCGAGTATAAAAAATTTATTGAGCTCGAATAAATCTAAATGATCTGTCATGTTCGGATCGTCCTTTCTTAATTGTTTTCAATCTTTTTATTTTACCATAGCCTAGGAAAAATATCGTAGAGAAAAATGTTTTCCTCTCTTTATTTTTACATTATTTTGACAAATGACAATTCTCCGCCTTTTACTATCGTTCCATGCTATGATGAATATGAATTAGTAGCACGGAAGGATTGTGAAGTCATTGGAATTTAGACCTTGCATCGATTTACATGAAGGCAAAGTAAAACAAATTGTCGGGAGCACTCTAGGGTATACGGATCAAGCCGTCGTAGAAAATTATATTTCTAATCATGATGCTAGCTACTTTGCTCAACTGTTTGCAAAAGATCAGTTAACGGGTGGTCACGTCATCATGCTTGGTTCAGGAAATGAAGAAGCCGCTTTAGCTGCTTTAGCTGCCTACCCCCAAGGCTTACAAATTGGCGGTGGCATTACAGCTGAAAATGCACAAAAATTTATAGATGCAGGGGCTTCACATGTCATTGTCACATCCTATATTTTTCATGATGGTCAGCTAGATTTAATACGTTTAAAACATTTAAACCAATTAATTGGTAAAGAACGTCTCGTCATTGACCTCAGTTGTAAGATGCGTGATGGAAAGTGGTTTGTCGTAACAGATAAATGGACCAGATTTAGTCATTTCGAAGTCAATGCAACGTCCATAGCCTATATTGAGCAGTTTTGTGATGAACTTTTAATTCACGCTGTTGATGTGGAAGGGAAAAAAGGCGGAATGCAAGAAAGTTTGGTACGGGATTTAGCTGCTTGGACTTCCATCCCAACCACTTACGCTGGCGGTGTTCGTTCAGTTGAAGACTTAGAAAAATTTAACCTATTAGCCAACGGAAAACTGCATGTGACCATCGGAAGTGCCCTCTCTCTTTTTGGCGGAGATTTACCATATACAGATGTAGTGAAATATTGTAAAAAGGACGGGATTTTGTGAAGCTAATTTATAAGGATTTTGTTTTCCCTTTTCAAGAAACGAATTTAGAACGTATCATTGACGGAAAATATTTCAAGGTTAATAAAAAAGACGATTCTCTTGCGATTCACGTACAACTGGATAACGAGCAAATGTTACTAGAGTTTTCAAAATCATTAAAGGCTACATGTGGCTTCTTACGTGATCAAGAAACCGAACCTTATATTGGAACCTATATAGATTTACAAGTTTTTGTAGATGAGTTTAATAAGCGTTATAACTTAAATGCTGAAATTATTAGTTAAAATAAAGGGGCAACTCATTCCCCATTGTTTAATCCCCACTTCTCATCCTATTAATCCATTCTTGTCTTTCTGAAACCTTTTATTTGTAATGGGAGTTCTATATTGTATAGCATATAAGCGTATTGGAGTATCATCGCCTACTACATTAAAAGCTACATAAACGAACCATCGCACAAATAATAAGTATTTTACTAAGAGAAAGGATTTATGAGGTATGAAAACCGAATTTGAAGTAAACTCTTTAAAGTCATTTCAAACTGAACTCACACGCTTCTTTTTAGCCTATAAATTTGCCCTACAAGAAGTGGAGACGAAAATTAATATCTTACAAGAAGAATTTAAGTTAATACACGAATATAATCCAATTGAGCATATATCGACACGTGTAAAAACACCAAAAAGTATTTTAGCGAAGATGATGAAAAAAGAGCTTCCTCCTTCAATGGAAGCCGTTCGTGAAAACATCCGTGATATAGCAGGGGCTCGGATCACCTGTTCTTTTGTAGAGGATATTTACAAGGTAAGCGCCATGTTACAGGCGCAGCATGACATAGAGGTTGTAGAGGTAAAAGATTATATTGCCCATCCAAAAGAAAATGGTTACCAAAGCTTACATCTCATTATTAAAATCCCGATCTTTATGTCAGACCATATGGAAAAGGTTTATACAGAAATCCAAATTCGTACAATAGCAATGGATTTCTGGGCAAGCTTGGAACATAAAATTTATTATAAATATAACAAAGAAGTACCCGAGCATATACGAATTGAATTAAAAGAAGCCGCCCTACAAGCAGCTGAGTTAGATCGAAAAATGGAACGACTAAATAAAGAAATCAATATTTTAAAAGAAAATGAGACTGAGCCTTCATTGTTAGATAGTACCCCTATCTCTCATTTAGCTAACTATTTAGCAGAATTTCCTAGCAAAAATAAAGAATAAGATGATAAAAATCCACTTGGTGTTCTGCGAGAAAAATAAATCATGTTCCTTCCCGCAGAAGGTCAAGTGGATTTTCCAATTAAACTATGCTTTGGACTTTGTTGCTACAAAGAAAGAGAAAATCAGGGTACAAACTGCAAAAATAAGGGTAGCTATATATACATAGCTTACACCATTTGCAATAGTTTCCTTTAAAAAGCTAATTTCTTCTAGACTAAAGCCACCTTTTGCAAATTCCCCATTTAATTGAATTTCACCTTTGCCCAATGAAGCCATTTTTTCACTCGTAGCAAGGTTAAAAATCATCCCAAATAGAGCTGCGCCCATTGCTTGACTAAATGTATTGGTAAATGAGTTCAAACCTATAGATATACCAAGTTGCTTTGGATTGGCAACCTTTTGGATTGAAATCATTAACATCGGCATAATAAAGCCCATACCCAATCCAATTAAGGAGGAACCAAAATAGGCACTGAAATCACTGGAGCCTTCAGATAATCTTGCAAGCAATAGTGTACCTATAACAAGCAAAATCGTTCCCATTTGAATAATGCGCTTATTCGTTAAACGTCCAATTAAATAACCAGCCAAAATGGAATTCACCGTCCAGAAAACTGACATCGGTGTTAATATTAAGCCTGCTTGTGTTGCATTTTTTCCAAGAACACTTTGTGCAAATATCGGTATATAAACTGTTACACCAATGACAATAGACATTGCGCTTAATGTTAAGGCATTAATGACCATGAGTCGACCATTTTTAAACAGTGTTAATGGAATAATGGGTTCTTCAGCTCGTAGCTCTACCCAAATAAAAACACCTAAGAATATAGCTGCGATTCCATACATAAGAATTGATTGACTTGATAACCAAGCCTGCGTTTTGCTGTTTTCAATTATGACAAATAACAACGCCACCATACCAATAGTAAATAACATAGCACCGAGGTAATCAATTTTACGCTTTACGGCCTCAAGCTGTTCCTTATAATGTTTAGCTATTAAATAAATAGAAGCTAAGCCGAATGGGATGTTAATGAAAAAGATAAAATGCCATGACACTTGGTCAACGATAAAGCCACCAAATAAAGGACCAACCACGCCAGACACGCCCCATACCATACTTAAATAGCTTTGTCCTTTGGCACGTTCTTTCTCAGATTTAAACAGCTCTCCAACCATCGTTAATGTGATTGGTAAAATGGAACCTGCACCAATCCCTTGGATCGCACGAAATACAATTAATTGCTCCATCGATTGTGCTAAGCCACATAGCATGGAACCCGTTAAAAAAATAATGATTCCGATAATAATCATCCGTTTGCGACCAAATAAATCGGCTAGCTTTCCAAAGATAATGGCGGCAATTGCAGAAGCCAGTAAATAAGCGGAATATATCCAGCTTATTAAGTCAACTCCTAATAAATCAGCGGTAATACTTGGAATGGCTGTACTAACAATGGTACCTTCAATGGCAGCAAGTGCTGTTACAAGTAATAGTGCAGTAAATACTTTATTCATTTTGTCACCTTTTCCTTTCCTGCATGACATACATTACCAAGTTTGAACTGAAAAGAAAAGAGGAAGGGATTATTTTTATGTAATAGATTGACGGTAACACCACCGATTGAGATAAAATACAAAAGCAGCAAGTTGTCAATTCGACTCTTGCTGCTTAGCATGTATTAGTTAAATCGTTGTGCAATCATATCGTAAATATAACGTGCTTGATCATATTCTGGCTCTAATGTAAATGCTTGTTTCAAATGATACATCGCATCTTCTGTTTGTTCTGTGGACACGGCATACAGTACACCTAAATTATAGTGTGCATCTGCATTATTCCAATCCTGCTCAATTAAAAGATCCAGTTCCTTCTTCCCTTCCTCAAACATTTCTAACGCACATAGCACAATGGCATAGGCTAATCGAATCTGTGTATCTTCGGGAGCAAGCTCCACGGCACGTTGTAAATAAGGCAATGCCAATTTTGAATTTTCCATGCGTTCAAAACATTTGCCCATCATATAATAGACATCCGCGCCTTCAATATGATGCTTTAATGCTTGCTCGTAAAGCTTCACTGCTTCATTATAGCGTTCTGCATTGTAATATAGATTGGCTAAACCATAATAAGCTGTAGCCGCTGTTTCATCCACAGTAATGGCCTTCTGAAAGAAACGCTCAGCACGTTCTGTATCTTCGAGCACCGCTAATAGATTCCCAAAATTCACATATCCAATAGCATTTTCTGGCTCTGCTTCAATTGCTTTTGTAAATAATTGTGCAGCATCCTCATAACGTTTTTCTTGAAATGCTTGAATGCCTTGTTCATTAAAATTCATTCGTTCTTCACCTCTTATGTAGCGAAAGACTGCTTCTATGAAGCCAAGAGGCAGTAAAAGCAGTCTTAACGCAAACTATCCAACATATGTTAGTTTTTCATTACCTTTAAAGACTTCGTCAATTGTTCCGCCACCCATACATTCTTCTCCATCATAAAGAACAACTGCTTGTCCAGGAGTGATAGCACGAACAGGCTCAGCAAAAATAATATGAGCACGGCCATCTGGTAAAACTTCAACTTCTACTGGAGTATCAGTTTGACGGTAACGGAATTTTGCTGTACATGAAAATTTCCCAGGCAATTTTTTTGTCGAAGTATAATTCATTTTCACAGCAGTTAAAGATGTAGAGTATGAATACTCGTTGTCAAATCCTTGTCCTACAAGTAGAACATTTCGCTCTAAATCTTTTCCTAATACAAACCATGGCTCACCATCTCCACCAATTCCAAGACCATGTCGTTGACCAAGTGTATAGTACATTAAACCATCATGCTGTCCCATCACAACGCCATCCATCGTTTCCATTTTGCCAGGTTGAGCTGGTAAATATTGACTTAAAAATTCTTTGAAATTACGTTCTCCGATAAAGCAAATGCCCGTTGAATCTTTTTTCTTTGCAGTTGCTAATCCTGCTTCTTCTGCAATTTTACGCACTTCTTTTTTCTCAATATCACCAATAGGGAACATGACGTGAGATAATTGCTCCTGTGATAGTTGGTTTAAAAAGTATGTTTGATCTTTATTGTCATCAACACCGCGTAACATTTTGACTTCCCCGTCATCTCTGCGGTCAATACGTGCATAGTGACCTGTTGCTAAGTAATCAGCGCCAAGGTTCATGGCATGCTCTAAAAATGCTTTAAATTTAATCTCTTTATTACACATTACATCAGGGTTCGGAGTACGTCCTGCTTTATATTCTTCTAAAAAGTATGTGAAAACTTTATCCCAGTATTGTTTTTCGAAATTAACGGCATAATATGGGATACCTATTTGATTACATACTTTTATCACATCATCATAATCTTCTGTTGCTGTACAAACACCGTTTTCGTCCGTATCATCCCAGTTTTTCATAAAGATCCCGATTACTTCATACCCTTGTTGTTTTAACAAGTATGCAGCTACCGAGGAATCAACCCCACCAGACATGCCGACAACAACGCGAATTTGTGAGGGGTCACGTGTTTCTTTCATTGTGTTCACCTTTTCTTTTATCTATTTACAGTTCGTTCTTCAAAATTTGTAGAACATAACATTCGTTTCGCAAATTATTTTTTAGCTAGTTTTTTCACAATTTGTGCCGTCTTCTCAGCTGCACGTCGAATATCATTTTCCGTTAAATCCTGACCAAAGCTAAATCGAATGGAGTTTCTTAATTCCTCTGAACCTTGTCCAAACATAGCAACTAACACATGTGATGGATCAATTGATCCAGCAGTACATGCCGATCCACTCGATACACAAATTCCTGCTATATCAAGATTTACTAAAAATGATTCTACTTCCATGCCATCAAAACTGATATTTAGAATATGCGGTAATGACTGCTCCTCATTGCCATTCACATGGAACGCTAACTTTTCCTGTGAAAAAACATCAAGCATAATTTGCTTAAAGTGATTGTATAGTGAACGCTTTTCTTCACGCAACTCATTTGCAACTTGTACAGCTTTTGCAAAACCAATAATAGCTGGTATATTTTCAGTACCTGCGCGACGTTTTTTCTCTTGTGCGCCTCCTAAAGCATAACTCGCTAACGGTGTGCCCGTCTTTTGGTAAAGGAATCCAATTCCTTTAGGACCATTGATTTTATGAGCGGATACACTTAATAAATCAACTTGTAATTGGTCTACATCTATCGCCTCTAAGCCATAAGCCTGTACAGCATCTGTATGGAATGTAGCCTGATGATTACGCAATAGCTCACCAATTTCCGCAATAGGCTGAATCGTACCTACCTCATTATTACCATACATAATCGTTACTAAAACGGTATCTTCACGGAGTGCTTTTTGGACATCCTCCACCGCTACACGTCCCATTTGGTCTACTGGTAAATAGGTCACGTCGAAGCCTTCCCGTTCAAGTTTTTCACAAGTATGTAACACCGCATGATGCTCAACTTGAGTTGTAATAATGTGTT
>NZ_DAMDAY010000176.1:0-6754 GCF_032093475.1 Lysinibacillus sp.
TCCGTTACTTCCCCAATAAAGAGTGTATGATCTCCAGCTATTTGTTTGCTATGGACATTACATACGATGCTAGCTAATGCATTTTTAATAATAGGTAGTTCATTTACCCAATCAAAATCAATCGCACGCTCTTCTTTTATTTGTCCTGCAAAATGCATCGATAGATCTTTTTGTTCCTCTGATAAAATGTTAACTGTAAATTTTCCTGTAGTATTAATTTTATCTAGCATTTTTGCTTTTTCACCAATGGATATTAAGACCAGTTTAGGGTCAAGCGAAACGGACATAAATGCATTAGCCGTCATACCGTGTGCTTCCCCATCCATAACTGTTGTAATAACTGTCACCCCAGTAGCAAATTTCCCCATTGCATTTCTAAATGTTCTATCGTCCATCATATGATTTCCTCCTCAAAATTTTTCGTATTTTAACCTTCTTAAATAATTAAATATTCAGACTATTGATCGTGGATTCTGTTATTTAACAACTAGTTCTTTCTGTGGTAGTGATTGATCTACTAGGCTCTCCTCCATCACTGGCGTTTTGCGTAAAAATGTTACAGAGATAAAAGAAGCAACAGAAAGGATCGCAATAAATAGAGCGAGTGGCATCCAAGAGTTATGATAAGTACTTAGCAAAACTGTAGCAATCATAGGTGCAGTTCCACCAAACAATGCGGACCCTGCTTGATAACCAAGTGTAATGCCTGTATACCCAACATTTGTAGTGAACATCTCTGTAAACATGGTGCCAATGATACTGGCAATAGAAGACCAGAGAATTCCTAAACCTATAATGGCAGCGGCATAAGCCCAAAATGTTGATTGTGTTGATAATAAATAATAGTAAGGGAAAGAAAAGACTGCAATTCCAGCTGCTCCCATCATGAAAAGGCGCTTACGCCCCAATACATCTGATATTTTCCCCATGATTGGAATACAAAGTGTCGTCACAATGGTTGCAGCAGTTATAATGTTTAATGCGGTAGTCCTCGAAAAGCCTATGTGCTCTGTCGCATAGGAGATAAAAAAGGTTGTGAAAAGATAGAATGGACCTACTTCCACACATTTTGCCCCCAATGAAATGAAGACGGCTTTCCAATGGTAACGTATTGTTTCAAAAAGCGGAACCTTTACCACATTACCTTTTTGCTTTTCTTCACTGAATGCTGATGTTTCTTCTATGCCACGGCGTATCCAAAAACCAGTAATTACTAGAACTGCGCTTAGTAGAAAAGGCAGTCTCCAGCCCCACGAAAGGAATTGTGCCTCTGGTAGTAAACTGACGATTGAAATAGCAGTTGTGCCAAGTAACATACCAAGAGGAATTCCCATCGCAGGAAAACTTCCATAGAAACCTCTCTTTTGTTTTGGTGCATTTTCAACCGCTAAGAGCACAGCTCCTCCCCATTCTCCACCAACTGCAATACCTTGAAGAAGTCTTAAAAATACAAGCAGAATAGGTGCAAAAATTCCGATTGTACTATAGGTTGGGAGCAAGCCTATACATACCGTGGATATGCCCATTAATAGTAAAGAAACGACAAGGGTATTTTTCCTTCCGAACTTATCACCCATATGACTAAAAATCAGGCCGCCAAGAGGTCGAATAAAAAATGTGACACCAAAGGATGCATAAGCGAGTAACAAACTTACATACGGATCATGGCTTGGGAAAAACAATTTATTGAAAACAAGTGCTGCCACAGTACCATAAAGAAAGAAATCGTAAAATTCAATGGTACTGCCTACTAAACTAGCAAATAATATTTTTCGGGAACTTGCAGTTGATTTTTCATTTCCCATTCATCACATTCCTCCAACTATTTGATTTTTTAATACCATTTTGTAGTTAAACTTTAATTCCAAATAGGGATACTATCCATATAAGCGACCTTGTTAAAAAATTTTACAGTCATTTCTTGATGATTTCCCTCTTTTAGCCTATCTAGTTTATTACTATTCAGTTCTACCCTGGAATCATTGGAGCCACTATGTTTTAAAAAGCCTTGAATGGTTCTATCTCCATAAGCTATTTCAACTTTATACAAGCCTGGTTTTGGCATCACATATTTCTCTTGAATATGAAACTCCATACTATTCAACTGCTGATAGATAAACAGATCTTTTGGGTAATGGGAGCTTCCCTTTATTTCATAATGCTTTCCTAAGTAATAGGGAACTAAGTGAACATCACCTTCACTTATTAATTCTCTAATCAACGTTGAGCTTATCTTGTTATCATTCGTAATTCTTTTGGGGATGACCGTTACATCAAAGGGATTGGATAAACTAGCCTTTCGTAAATAATCTACATTTCCTTGCGCTTTATAACCAAAGGTAAAGTCAAAACCCGCGACAACATGTGTAGCATGGAGATTGATTATATATTGATTAATAAATTCACTTGCAGGAAGTGAAGCGAAAAGCAATGTGAATTCCATTACCAAAACTCTATCAACACCGAATTGAGACATTTCTTCAAGTTTAGAAGATAACGGGGTAATATATTTTCTATCTGTTTCACATTTAATAATTTCACTAGGATGAGGATGAAAAGTCATTACTGACAATTTTAACTTTTTTTTATTAGCTACTTTCTTTGCTTGCTGTAATAAATATTGGTGACCTAAATGAACGCCATCGAAAAAACCTAAAGCCATCACATGTGGTTCTTGAATGGCAACATGCCCGTTCAATGGGTGTGTTAAATACAAAACTTCCACTTTGCTTCACCTTCCTTACAAGTTATATAAATGTATACTGTACTGTGTATACATTAAAGGACAATAAAAAGTGTAGGTGTTGACCAGAGGCATTTTAGATGAGATTCTTCACCCCATCTAATTAGCTTCTCTTCTATGCTTACTCTTTATTTGAGTAGTAGCGAACTTCAAAAATTTTGCAGCCATTTGGTGATTTCCAAGGTCCATGCTCCATGCCAGGAGGTCGACATGCTACCATACCAGCTGAAAATTCCTCATTCAGGCGTAAGTCGATTAAGGATCCTTCGATAATGTATAATTCTTCCCAGAAATCATGAACTTGTACACCATCTGGGGAAGTGTCTGCCCCTGCACCTAGTTCAAGAATACGTGTTGCTACTTCAGTACCTGGAATTTGTGCGATAATTCGTTGTGCGGAGCCTTCTACCGTTTTTGAAGGAATAGCCTCAAACGTTTTATAGTCAACAAATTCATGCTCTTCTTTCTCCTGATTCGCATAATAACGAACCTCGAAAATTTTACAGCCGTTTGGTGATTTCCACGGACCATGCTCCATTCCAGGTGGACGACATGCTACCATACCAGCTGAAAATTCCTTATTCAGGCGTAAATCAATTAACGACCCTTCCATAATATATAACTCTTCCCAGAAATCATGAACTTGTACGCCATCTGGGGACGTATCTACCCCTGCGCCTAATTCCAGAATACGTGTTGCCACTTCAGTACCCGGAATCTTTGCGATAATTCGTTGTGAGGAGCCTTCTACCGTTTTTGAAGCAACTGTCTCAAACGTTTTATAATTAACAAATTCATGCTCTGGTTTAATAAGCACATCAATATCTGGTTTTCCCATGTCAAACGACCTCCGCATCTGCTAAAATATGAACCTTGTAATCTAATTCGATTTTTCGGTCAGTTAAACGATCATATAATTCTGCTGAAAAACCGTCACCGTATATAAATTCTCCAGTAACAATTGGTAAGGTGCCACAAAATATCATCATATCCTCACAATAATATCCACGGTCTTCAATAATAGTTAGTAAATCTTTTGGATGTAGGAACTCACCAAGTGTTCCCGTTTGATATTCCTGTTTCACGCCATTCACCAGCATCCAACTTCTCATTTCAATGTCATCCCAGCGACTTGCAATGTCATCCAGTAACCAAAATTGTGATGAAATAGGCTTGCTGCAAACCTGTTTGGATTTTTGGATGGAGACTTTTTCAAGCTCACGATCCGTGTGATCACTGCCTAGTCCTACATACCATTGTCCTTTCACATTCATAATAACGACTTCAGCCTCACCACTACTCGTTTCTTTGACTACTGAAATAGCTGAGCTTGTCGTAATAAGATCTGTTGAAACATCGTAAATCATCGGCACTTGAGGTGGTGCTGGAACGCCAATCGCTTTTAATTCATCAATATGTTTTTTTACAGATGCCTGATCTTTTCCTGTATAGCCAGCAATAAGCAGGCGTTTAGGTGTAACCTCCATGCTCTTTCCTGAAACGATAATATTCATCAAATGTACTCCTCCTGTCTGTCTAAAACTCGATGCTTTAAATTAGGGAAAACATCACGAATGTGCGCAATTTGAGAAGGATCAATTTCTGTTTTTACAATCGTTTCTTCATCTCCTCCACTTGCCATTACAATTCCCCAAGGATCGACCACTTGACTGTGTCCGCCTAAATGAACGCCATGCGTATTGCCTACACAATTACTCGAAATTAAGAAACATTGATTTTCTAATGCTCGAGCTGTATTAAATATTTTCCAATGCTCTAATCTAGCATGTGGCCAAGCGGATGTAACAAGAAGTAGCTCTGCTCCTAAATCTACCTGTGCACGATATAATTCAGGGAATCGTAAATCATAGCAAGTTGATAATCCAACCTTCCCAAAATCTGTATCAACTACAGTGATTTCATTACCTCTAGTAAGGATTTTCCCTTCATGGGAACCGTAGCGGAATAGGTGAATTTTTCTATACGTGCCTATTAGGTCCCCATCAGGAGAAAATAGAACACTTGTGTTATAAAATTTTCCATTATTTCTTTCTATGAAACTGCCTGCAAAAAGATAGGATTGAACTTCTTTTGCCTTTGAAGAGAATCGTTGGACAAAATCTCCATTTATTTCCTCTGATTCATCAACATATCGATCAAATGCAAAGTATCCCGTAGCCCATGTTTCAGGTAGCACAATTAAATCTTGACCTTTTAACTTATCAATCATGGATTCCACACGATCTATACGGGCGATTTTAGATTCATTCTCTTTAATCTCCATTTGGATGGAAGCAATCTTCATATTTTCAACCTCCTTTTCTCAATATTTCCTAAACTAGTTCCTCGACTTGAGTAGGAAGAGAATAACTTTCTAAAAATGTTTCCACCATTTTTACTGGCTCTTCATAGCCGTAATTTCTAAATGCGTAGCCTTTCGTTACAAATGGTGCTCCATTATAGAACAATTCGTATTGTTGATGTCTACCACCAAATTCTGAACCAATAATGTCCCATACTAACTTAAATAATTTGATTCTCTCTTCCGCACCAACCCCTGTTGAACGGATATATTGGTATATATCATCTTTCGTATCAGGATTGATCATTTCTTTATATGAGGAAGGCAATTGTAAAACACCTCCACCACAAAGCTCTCTTAAAATTCGAATAGTAGATGCATAAATAATATCCTGCTGACCAACTACACCATAAAGGAAACGTGGATCTGGTCGAGCTACCCCATTTTTATCAATCGTACAATTATATTCTGAAGCTAATAAATTACCTTCTACAGATGCTGCAATAGATGCTAATTCACCTAGCTTTTCTTGAACAGAAGGGATTTTATCAATACCATTCATTGCTGTCACTTTACGTGCTGCACCAATTAAAAACTTTAATTTGTTACTAAATCTAATTTGTGCTTGATTATTGCCTAAAACGTGAGCTGGTGTTTCATGGAACTGGGCCCTTACAATATCAATATTTTTGTAGACAAAAATATGTGACCATGGAATAAATACATCATCAAAAACAACTAACGAATCGCTTTCATCAAAGCGAGAAGACAAAGGATAATCAAATGTGCTTGGTGATTTTTCAGCGTAACTAGGTCTCGCATAAAATTTCAACCCTTTTGCATTAATCGGTAAGACAAAGGATAAAGCATAGTCTTCATCACCAGGACGTAGTGGCGTAAGACAGCTTACAAATAAGTAATCTGATACGGCTGAAGCTGTACCAAGCATTTGAGAGCCTCTTACTACAATTCCATCCTCTTTTTCTTCATAAACGCCTACAGGGAGGTATTTATCTTCTAGCTCATGAGCTGCTTTACTTCGGTCAATTTGTGGTGGAATGATAACATAGGTTACATATAAATCATGATCTCGAACATGTTTATAGAAATTTAACACATTTTCTCCAAAACCTTTTCCCCCACGTTCAAATACTTCTGGTGAACTGGCAAATGAAGCTAAAAAACTAGCGACATGGTCTGGACTTCTGCCAACAAATCCACAAGTTGCTTCAGACCATTTAGAAATGGCCAATCTACGTTCCTTTAATTCCTCACGACTTTTGGGGATCATATAGATTTTATTTGCTAGCGTTCCATCCTCAGTTTTATAAAGCATATTTTGTGATTCATCTAATGCTAAATCGTATAAACCAGCAATTGTATTTGTAATTCCTTTAAAAGCAGGATGAGTCGCTACATCTCTCACTCTTTCTCCATTTATGTAGATCGCTCTATCATCTTTCAATGCTTGTAAATACTCTTGACTTGTTCTAACCATCTTTCATTCCTCCCAATGTGTTAACTATATAGATGTTAAAGAGACAATCTTTCAGACAATCAATACCCCCATCAAGTATTTTGTATACTGTATTGTGTATACATTGATTCCTGAAATAATTCAAAAAATTACAATAATTTAATATAGACTTCACCGCAAGCGCTTTCAATAAAATAAAAAATAAGATTAGATATTCCCTAATTGAACAATT
>NZ_DAMDAY010000177.1:0-6699 GCF_032093475.1 Lysinibacillus sp.
GGATTATATGGTTTCATTGAATGCCATACATATTGTTCATCCTTCACTTGCCAATTTGGACTTGTTACATTTGTCACAAAGCTTCACTCCTTCTTAACAGGTAGATGATTAGCATGCATACGTTTTAGTCAGATGTGGACAACAAAATGCACAGTAGTCCCCATTTATACTTTATATGTATGCAGCCAAAATTTTAGAAGGAGGATTTATAAATAGAAAATCCAGATAATTAAACAACCTGCTAATTCTATTGATGTGTTAAAACATCCTCTATTAAAAAGGCAATATATAAGTTTGTCTTTGTAAAGGAGTTGCTTAAGTCAATATCCAATAGCATTTCAATTTTTTTTATTTTATAAAGGACCGTATTGCGATGAATAAATTGTCGTTCACTAATCCGACTTGTACTGCCATTCTCTTCAACAAATACACGTAAAAAAGGGACATAATCAGTATTGTGCATTTCATCATAGCGATAGAGCTGGCCTAAAATATCCTGACTAAAGGACTTCATCAATCGTTGGTTTTGCACCGCCATCAGAATTTTATAGGCACCAATTTCTTTATAGCTATATAAGTAACGGTTGTTATGGAGCTGTGCTAAATGAAGGACCATTAAAGATTCATCATAGCTTTTGCGAACATTTTCGAGCTCTTTATGGTAGTTGCCTTTTCCAATAATAATATCCAAGTAACCATTTTTTAATGTGATTTTATCGTAGATTTCTTCAACGATTTTTGAGAAGGGTGTATTTGGTGTAATGATTTGTGCTTTATCAATTAAAAAAATGAGGTAATTTTTATGCTTTAATTTTAAGAAGCGTTGATAGCGATTTTGAAAAGCAAATTGTATCATCACTTCATAACGATCGATGGTGGCTTGCGTGCCAGTAGTTGTGCAAGTAATGATCGCTAATTCTCTTCCTTGAGGAAATCCTAGCTGTGCTAATTGATCTTTTATAGAGTTAGCGTTTGCTTTGTAATGAAAAAGTAGATTGAACAGAACCTTTTCTTCGATGGAAAGCTCTTGATGGTGGTTGGCAATAAACTGAAAGGTAGTTTTTAATAGATCAGCAATACGGTAACTCCATGGCATTTGAAAAATAGGGAAATCATGTTGGTTTGCAAAAGAGATGACGGCTTCAGGAATAGTAGGAATGAATGGCCCTATGTTGATAATAAAGCCCGCTACTTTTTTCGCGTACGCTTGTTTGACAAGCTGTTCTAGAGAATCTTCCTGTGCATCTAAATTAATGCCTGTTGTGACGACTAATTCATTGGGTCTACAAAACATAATTAGATCATTGCTTTCCACAACATTAATACCAGTAACTCTGCGATACGTACCACTATGTCCAGCGACTAATGTAAGCATTGGGAATTGAATTCCCTCAACAATTTTACGAATCGTCCCCATATTTTCCCCCCCTTAATTATGAACATAACTTACCATATATAATGTGCAGTTGCACATATTTTTTTAGTTTACTTTCCATATCTCACAAATTTTATCTATTTTAGAATGTTTAATAACTACTGTGAAAGAGAGGACTTGCATATGTATAAATGTAATAGTAGACGATTGCAAGAGTTAATTGAACAGTTCAGTCAATTTGGAGCCACTGACAATGGTGGCGTTACACGTTTATCTCTTTCGGATGAGGATGTTTTAGCTAGAAACTATTTTTGTGAATGTTGTAAAGCGTTAGGTATGGATATACAGGTAGATGATATGGGGAATATTTATGCCACTCTTCCTGGCAAAAAGGATATGCCACCTATCGTCATGGGTTCCCATTTAGATTCAGTTGAAAAAGGTGGGAGATTTGATGGCGTGTTAGGTGTACTTACCGCTATCGAGGCCATTCGAACAATTAAGGAAAATGAAATTGAGATGGATATCCCACTTATGATTGTGAATTTTACCAATGAAGAGGGCGCACGTTTTGACCCGGCCATGATGAGTTCAGGGGTAATTACCTCAAAATTCGACAAAGAAAAAATGCTGCAATCTACAGATAAAAATGGTATTCGCTTTCACGAAGCATTACATGCAAGTGGCTATGAGGGAGAGCAAGAAAATCGACTAAAAGAAGCACTTGCTTATATTGAATTGCACATTGAACAAGGACCCGTTTTAGAGGCAAAACAACGTGAAATCGGTGTTGTCGAAGGTGTGCTCGGCATGGTCTGCTATGAAATTACGATTACTGGACAATCAAATCATGCGGGTACAACGCCGATGTCGATGCGTAAAGACCCGATGATTGTAGCATCGACGATTATTACAGAGCTCCATGAGCAATTAGGGAAAATTGACGAACAACTTGTTTTTACCTTTGGTCGCATGAATGTTTCGCCAAATATTCATACAGTCATCCCGAATAAGGTGACATTTACCATCGATTCACGCCATCAAGATCCAGAGGTGATGCAACAGGTTGAGGATATTCTTAACGCGCTTCCAGAGACAGCAGGAGGGTGCAGCATTCATCCTACTAAACTATGGGGGAGAGAGACAGTGTATTTTGATGCAGCCATTTGCGATGAAGTAGAAAGAGCATGTCAGAGCTTCGGCTATTCTGCACATCGTATGTTTAGTGGGGCTGGACATGATGCCCAGTATATGGCGAGTATGGTTCCGTCCGCCATGATTTTTGTTCCAAGTATTGAAGGCAAGAGTCATTGTGAGGAGGAGGAAACAACATTTGAGGATTGTGCAAAAGGTGCAGATATTTTGCTCGAAACAGTTTTAACGCTGCAAACAAAGTTTAGTATAGGGGAAACATATACATTGCATTGAACATCAAGCATTCTCTAATTTTGTAATGAAGGGTGAGGGGCACAATGAAAAAAATCATTAAAGGTGGACGAGTAGCAACAGCTGCTGATGTATTTGAGGCAGATATTCTAATTGACAACGGTAAAATTGTTCAAATTGGCCAGAACTTAACGGATGCTGGCGCTGAAATCATTGATGCGACAGGTAAGTACGTATTGCCTGGTGGCATTGATCCTCATACGCATTTAGATATGCCATTCAATAATACAGTGACAGATGACGATTGGAAATCAGGTACGATAGCCGCAGCTTTTGGTGGGACAACTACTATTTTAGATTTTTGTTTAACAGCAGGAGAAGAAAAATTATCGACAGCAGTGGAGAAATGGCATGAAAAGGCGAAAGGAAAGTCTGCTATTGACTATGGTTTCCATCTGATGATTGGTGATTTAACACCTGAAACAGAAGCTGAATTACCCCAACTATTAGAGCAGGAGGGCATTACTTCTGTAAAAGTCTTTATGGCTTATGCAAAAGAATTCCAAGCGACAGATCGTACACTATTTAAAGCCTTTAAAATCGCCAAAGATCTTGGCGCAGTGGTTATGGTGCATTGTGAGAATGGCTCTGTCATTGATGAGCTTGTTGAGGAAGCAAGACGTGCGGGACATAAAGAACCGATTTATCATGCACTGACTCGACCAGCCGAATTAGAGGGTGAGGCGACAAAGCGTGCCATCGAATTAGCTCATATAGCAGGAGCGAAGCTATATGTGGTTCATGTAACATGTAAAGAAGCAGTAGATGAAATTATTGCAGCTCGTGAAAAAGGGTATGACGTCTATGGTGAAACATGTCCACCATATTTAACACTCGATCAATCAGCTTTAGCGCAGCCAGGCTTTGAGGGAGCAAAATATGTCTGGTCACCACCACTTCGTCCGAAATATCATCAAGAACATTTATGGAATGCATTAAAGGCCAAGCAGCTACAGACAATTGGCTCTGACCAATGCTCTTTTAGCTTTAAGGGTAAAAAACAGCTTGGCCTAAATGATTTCTCAAAAATTCCAAACGGTGGGCCATTCATTGAGGATCGCTTTAGTATTTTATATTCGGAAGGTGTTGCAAAAGGTAGAATTACAATCCATGAATTTGTTGATATGATTTCTACAAGTGCAGCCAAAATATTTGGGCTATTCCCGCAAAAAGGAACGATTGCTATCGGTTCAGATGCGGATATCGTAATTTTTGATCCAGAGGCAAAACGCCAAATTTCTGCTAAAACACATCACATGAATGTGGACTATAACCCTTATGAAGGCTGGGACGTTACAGGTGAGCCGGTTAGCGTACTGGTTCGTGGGGAATATGTCATTAAAAATAAAGAATTTGTAGGGGTACTTGGTAGTGGACAATATATTAAACGTCCATTAAAAACAGTGGCTGCGGAAGCACTAAATATTTAGCTTCCTTCAGTATAGGACCGATTGTTTTGATGGAGAGCAAAGCAATCGGTCTAGTAATTGATGTACGGAAAAAATGCTCACATGAGGGGGATGTGGAAATGGTTCCGATTCAAGAAAATGAAATGACCATACAGCTTAGACGTAATTTTATGGAATTAAAAAGCAAAATGACAAAGAATGAGGCTATTGAGGAAGCCAACCGTTGTCTGTATTGCTATGATGCACCATGTATTAAAGCTTGTCCAACAAGCATTCAAATCCCAAATTTCATAAAAAAAATTGCATCTGGTAATATGAAGGGTTCTGCTACGACTATATTAGAAGCAAATCCTATTGGTGCAAGCTGTGCAAGGGTTTGTCCTACGGAAGAATTATGTGAAGGGGCGTGTGTCTTAAATTCTTCTACAAAGCCAATTAAAATTGGTGAGTTACAGCGTTATGCAACAGATTGGGCAATGGAAACCAATACACAGCTATTTAAGCCAGGACAAAATAACGGACAGAAAGTAGCAATCATCGGGGCGGGTCCTGCTGGCTTATCAGCAGCACGAGAGCTTGGCCGTTTAGGCTACCAGGTAACAATCTATGAGGCAGAAGAGAAGGCTGGCGGACTAGGAAGCTATGGAATTGTGGCATTCCGTTTACCCAATGAAGTAGTGGATTGGGAAGTGGAGCAAATTGAACAGCTTGGCGTGAACATTCAAACGAATACAGCAGTCGGTGTGGATATTTCTGCTGATGAAATTTTGGCGCAATATGACAGTGTAATTTTAGCTGTCGGTATGGGGGCTGTACCGAATCTGGGCATTGAAGGGGAAGATTTAGAAGGTGTGCATGATGCCATTGAGTTTGTTCGAAAAACAAAAATGGGACCGCTTACAAATGACATCGTTGGAAAAAAAGTAGCTGTTATTGGTGCTGGAAATACAGCAATTGATGGAGCTACAAGTGCGGTGCGATTAGGGGCAGAAAATGTACAAATTCTTTATCGCAGAACACAAAAAGAAATGACTGCTTACAAATTTGAATATGAATTTGCGAAGCAGGATGGTGTGGAATTTAAATGGCTGACTGCGCCGAAGAAAATTATTGGCGATGAAGCTGGCAAGGTGACAGGTATTGAGTGTGTAAAAATGAAGCTTGGTGAGGCAGGTCCTGATGGTCGACAAAGACCAGAAGAGGTCCAAGGCTCTAATTTTATTATTGAAGTGGATGCTGTCATTAAAGCGATTGGGCAAACTCGTTTTGTTTCATTAATCGAAGCCTTTGGATTGGCTCATACAAACGGTGTTGTCGATATTGATGAGACGACAATGCAAACGTCTAATGACAAAGTATTTGCCTGTGGAGATGTTGTCTTTGGCAATGGACAGGGTGAAGCGATGGTGGTGACCGCTGTGCAGCAAGGGAAAGATGCAGCATATAAGATTCATGAACGTTTAAGAAAACCAAGTGAGATTGCATAAAGTGAACCTTCAAACAGTGGGGGTTTTCTACATCCTTCACTGATTGTTAGTTTCACCAATCAGGATAAAGGGGGAACTTACATGGCAGACTTACGCATTAATTTAGCGGGCATCAAATCGCCGAATCCATTTTGGCTAGCATCCGCACCACCGACAAATTCGGGTTATCAAGTACAGCGTGCATTTGAAGCAGGCTGGGGTGGCGCTGTTTGGAAAACGTTAGGAGAACCGATTTTAAATGTGTCCTCCCGTTTTGCCGCTGTGAGTTTTAATGGTCAACGTGTGGCAGGCTTTAATAATATCGAATTAATTACGGATCGACCATTAGAAGTAAATTTACAAGAAATTTATGACACGAAAAAGAAATTTCCTAATCACGCAATTATTGCCTCCCTAATGGTGGAGCCGAAGCAGGAAAAGTGGCATGAAATTGTGAAGCGAGTAGAAGATGTGGGGGTTGATGGTCTTGAGCTTAACTTTGGTTGTCCACATGGGATGGCAGAACGAGGCATGGGTTCTGCCTCTGGTCAAGTCCCTGAATTGGTGGAAAAACAAACGTACTGGGTAAAGGAAGCGGCACGTACACCTGTGATTGTTAAGCTAACGCCAAACATTACGGATATTACAGTAACGGCGGAAGCAGCGACAAGAGGTGGAGCAGATGCAGTTAGTATGATTAATACGATTAATAGTTTAGCCGGTGTCGATTTAGATTCTTGGAATACTATACCGCATGTTGCAGGAAAAGGGGCGCACGGTGGCTATTGTGGTCCAGCTGTTAAACCGATTGCCCTCAATATGGTGGCTGAATGTGCGCGTAATCCATTAGTGAATGTACCGATTTCAGGTATTGGCGGCATCTCGAATTGGCAGGATGCAGCAGAATTTATTTTAATGGGTGCGACAGGCGTACAAGTTTGTACAGCTGCAATGCACCATGGCTTTAGTATTGTAGAAGATATGATTGATGGTCTAAATAATT
>NZ_DAMDAY010000178.1:0-6486 GCF_032093475.1 Lysinibacillus sp.
TTAAATGTTTCAGGTGGCGGACAACTATTTTTAGAGAAAATCCGAAAAATACCAAGTGACAAGCCTTCAAAGGGCTTTGATTTCTATGAACAAGCTTTAAAAAATAGCGCCGTTGCGGATTGTATTGTGACGAATCATGCTATGGTATTAAGCGATTTAGTTCGCCAAACACCACTCTTTACCCAAATCGATGGCTGGATTATTGATGAAGCACATCAATTTATTCAGGCAGCCATGCAGCAGGATGAAATTGCCTTCTCCTATACACAATGGAAGTATATCTTTGGACAAATTGGTACGATGGAGGAGACCACCCTTTTTCACCAGTTTTGTGAAGCAGCGAAGAAAAAACAGCGCGTAGCCATGCAAAATTTGCAACGTCTGGATGCCCAATTTATACGCTTGCAGCGGTCATTTGATGAAACCATTCAGTTAGTTATTCAAAAAATACAGCAACAAGTTAAAGGGAAGCAAGTAGGTAGTAAATGTACCCTATTTTTAGAGGATCTATCATTTGCGAAAGAATCATTCGTGCAAGTTAGTAAGCAGACACAACAATGGCTAGACCTTGCAACTGCAATTACGCAGACATTCGAAAATAATATTGAGCAATTAGATAAAAATGATCTTTATGTTTTATCTGAATGGCAGTATTGGATACGAGAAGTGAAAATAAAAATTGCTGAATGGGAAGATATTTTTCTATCACCACATGAAGGTAATTCAATATGGCTAGAACTGGATCTCCGTAGTGTTCCTGGCAGTCTTCATGTCTTTAAGAAACCAGTCAATGTCACACCGATTATTGAACAAGTATTAGCACCGCTTCGTAAAGAGGCAAGCATTGTTTGGACATCAGGTACATTAACCGTACCAGGAAATGAGCGCTTTGTCACACGCCAGTTAGGAATCTCTGATGATGTTGAGATCATAAAACTCCAAGCACCTCCAGCCTATTACGCTGGTGCCAAGGCTTTTATTGTAACTGATATGCCAGATATTCAGCATGTTAGCCAGGAAGAATACATTGAGGCTGTTGCACATGCAATTACACGGACAGTCCGCATGACGGAGGGACGCTGTTTTGTGCTCTTTACGGCACAGGATATGCTTCGGAAAACAGTCGAGCTCATTCAAGAAAGTGAACTTTTAGATGACTACATGCTTTTTGCACAAGGTGTTACTGGTGGAAGCCGTATGCGCATTCTAAAATCATTCCAAAAATTTAGCCATGCTGTTCTGTTTGGGACAAATAGCTTTTGGGAGGGAGTGGATGTACCAGGAGATGCTCTCGCTTCTGTCATTGTGGTACGATTACCATTCTCTTCACCAGAAGAGCCAGTATTTAAGGCAAGAGCCAAGCATCTGACAGCTCTAGGTGGCAATTCATTCACGGAGCTTTCCTTACCAGAGGCCATTATGCGCTTTAAACAAGGCTTTGGTCGATTAATTCGTTCTTCCCAAGATAAAGGAGCCTTTATCGTCCTCGACCGACGTATCACTAGTAAGTCTTATGGGAAAGAATTTATTAAGGCATTACCGCCTATCGATGTGAGGAAAGTTCAGCTACCTGAATTATTAAAAGAGTTGAACCGTTGGCAAAAATAACATGAAAAGGCGTCAGGACAAGGCTATTGTCTTAGGCGTCTTTTTTTTTGTAAAACAATCCGCTTCGCTAGACCATAACAGCAAGATTGAGGACGAAGTGAAGAAATCATTCCTGATAAAATGAGGTCTATCAAATAGTATGGAGGCTTTCGATATGTCTAAAATTCAGGAATTCAATGATTTACATTCTTCACAAGAGCTCTTATTTTTAGGGAATGCTTGGGATTTATTATCGGCATTAATGTTAGAAAAGGCAGGTTTTCAAGCGATTGGCACAACAAGCTGGGGTATTGCTAATTCACTTGGCTGTGCAGATGGTGAATTAATAGATTTTCAACGACATCTTAATATTATCCAAACCATTGCAGAGAATGTGAGCATACCTGTATCTGCTGATATTGAAGCAGGGTATGGATCTGATGAGCAGAGTATTATCGACAATGTATTAAGAACGGCCGATGTCGGTGTAGCTGGGATTAATATTGAGGATTCTCTCAAAAACCAAACAGGGTTAAAAAGTGTAACAGAACATTGTCGTCTACTAACAAACCTAAGGGCAGCGTTAGATTACCACGGTTTTAAAGATTTTTTTATCAACGCTAGAACGGATACGTATTTTCAATTGGAGCAACCATTTGAAGAAACCATGGTGAGAGCGAAGGCTTATGTAGAGAGTGGGGCTAGTGGTATATTTATTCCTGGATTAACGGATTTCAACGACATAAAAGCCATGACAAGTAACATAGAAGCACCCATCAATCTGCTTTCATTACCCGGCTTAACCAATTGTCAGCAGCTAAAAGAATTAGGGGTAAGGCGTTTTAGTTTTGGTAATGCACTATCAGATAAAATCATTGCATATATAACGCAACATGCTGCACAATTATTAGAAGACCAAAATACTTCTTCTTTATATGTTTAATCAATGAAAATGAGGTGAGGTATACGTGGACCATCCAATCAATTTATCCTTTGAGGAGAAGTGGGAAAAGATTATAGCTTGTGATCAAACCTATGATGGGCTTTTTTATACAGCGGTTAAAACGACTAGGATTTATTGCCGTCCTTCCTGTAAATCCAGAAAACCGAAAAAGATTAATGTTGAATTTTATGAGGATTTACAAGAAGTAGAGGCTGCTGGCTATCGTGCGTGTAAACGATGTCAGCCAGAGATTGAACATTCACCACATACACAATTGATTAAAAATGTAACAGCCTTTATTATCAACGAATATAAACAAAAGATGACATTACAAGATATGGCGGAGCATGTCGGCATCAGTCCATTTCATCTAGAACGGCTTTTTAAACAAGAAACAGCAGTGACACCCCGAACATATTTAGAAAAAATAAGAATTGATAAGGCTGCCCACTTATTAAGACATACAGATTTTACAAATTTAGAAATTTGCTATGAAGCAGGATTTCAAAGTCCCTCTAATTTTTATAAGGTGTTTCGACGATTGAAAAATTGCTCACCTACAGAATATCGAGGCCTTTCCTAAAAGGAGTCAGGATATGCACTGGATTAATGACGAAACTTATTTAGAAATCGTGCAGCCAAAAGAATTTAATTTTAAAGAGTGTTTGCTGTTTTTAAATAGATCCAATCAAGAAATTCTTCATTCAATAAAAGGGGATGTGCTTTACAAATTACTGAATATTGATGAACAGCTTATTTTATGTAAAATCAGTGAGCAAGACAATAACATAAAAGTGGAATTTCCAATGGATCAACCAATAGCCAATGTAAGAGAAAAAATCGTCCATTATCTAATGGAATGGTTTGAAGTAAAGCAAGATTTGGCTTGTTTTTATAAGATGGCTAACCGAGATAAAATCCTACAGCCACTTGTTGAAAAATATAGTGGTCTACGATTAATCGGTATACCTGATTTATTTGAAGCGCTAGTTTGGGCTATTATTGGTCAACAAATCAATTTAACATTTGCCTATACACTAAAAAAACGATTTGTCGAGCAATTTGGAGAGTATGTAAGCTTCGAGGGGCAAAGCTACTGGCTATTTCCACCGCCAGAAAAGATCGCTGCCATTCAGGTGGAAGATTTAAGAAGTCTCCAATTTACCTTAAGAAAGTCGGAGTACATTATTGATATTGCAAAAAGTATGGCAAGTGGTCAATTGACAAAAGAGTTGTTGAAGCAAAAAGATAACTACGAGGACAAGAAAAAAAGTTTAATGGCTATTAGAGGCATTGGTGCATGGACCGCAGACTATGTGCTGATGAAATGTTTACAAGAGCCGTCTGCCTTTCCAATCGCAGATGTTGGTTTGCACAATGCGTTAAAAACTCAATTAGCGTTAGAACGAAAACCAACGATAGAGGAAATCAACCACTATGCGATACATTGGCAAGGTTGGCAGGCTTATGCCACCTTTTATTTATGGAGGTCTCTATATGAAAAAGTATAAAGTAGATTACAAATCACCAATTGGAGTAATTGAAATAGAGGGTAGTGATAGCGCTATTTATGGAATTAATTTTGCGGAGCGGGATGAAATTATCCATATTCCTCAACAAGATACACCGAAAGTTCTGATGGAGTGTGCCAAACAGTTGCAAGAGTATTTTATAGGTGAACGTCATGACTTTTCATTTCCCTACGTAGTTGAAGGAACAGACTTTCAACAAGCGGTTTGGCAAGCTTTACCGACTGTAAGCTATGGTGAAACGGCTTCCTATAAGGATATTGCTGTAGCTATTAACAATGAAAAAGCTGTAAGAGCTGTTGGTAGTGCAAATGGCAAAAATAATATTAGTATCGTTGTTCCCTGTCATCGCATTATTGGCTCTAATGGAACGTTGACAGGGTATGGCGGCGGGATGTGGCGCAAAGAATGGCTTCTTCAGCATGAACAAACCTATAAAAATCCATCAGAGTAATATTTGTTTGAGTACCCTTCTTTGGTGGCAATATCACTGTGCAGCAATTTCTTAGGACTGTATAAAAAAGTGGTTATTGCAAAAAATAAGACCGTCAAAATGGCGGTTTTAATGACTAGTCTTTGTCATTTTATCGCTTCTTATGACACCTCTCTGCTAAGAAATTAGCTTGGAGTATAGACGATAAAGGAGGTGTACTCATGAGCGTACTTTATAGAATTGCCTTAATATTAGTCATTATAGGTGCAATCAACTGGGGACTCATTGGATTCTTTAGATTTGATTTAGTGGCTTATTTATTTGGTGGACAAACTGCGGTCTTATCTCGATGGATATATGCCCTTGTTGGGCTTGCGGGACTGATCACGATTCCAATTCTGATGAAGCGATTTGAAGATGAGGAGGATGTAGATACATTCTCTCGTATGGACAGAAATCCTAGCTATGGTATGGAGGCTGGGGAAGAAGCAGATTTTACTGAAGTAACAAAAAAAGAAGTAAAAACTGTAGAGAAAAAAGACAAAAAATAATGTATGTAAAAACTGGGTCCACCCGTTTTTGAGAAACATTCGTCTAGTTCCTTCAAGGGAGCTAGGCGAATGTTTACTTTTAGAATTATTTATTTAGAAAAGGTTCAGCCATGGCCATGTTCCGAACAGCAAGTCAGCGATTTATTCATGCTATTGTTTAATGGAATGTAATGCTTGTACAAAATTTTTAACGATGAAATCTTTCTCATCAGAGGAAATAATCAATGGGGGAGATAATGTCAGAACATTATTAAACCCAGCAACGGTTACGCCATTTTTCCCAATGATTAACCCCAGTCCCTTACACTGTGCAATCACTTTGTTTACAAGTGTGACATCGAGTGGTGTTTTGCTGTCTTTATCTTGTACAAGCTCTACGCCAATTAATAAGCCCTTACCGCGAATATCCCCAACATGTGGGTGCTCCTTTAATTGCTCCTGTAAGGCCGTAAGAAGCGTAGCACCAAGTGTAGCAGAGTGAGTAAATAAATTTTCCTGCTCCATTATTTCAATATTTTTCAATGCTACAGCACAAGCTGCTGGTGATCCACCGAACGTATTGACATGGCGGAAAAAGTCATATTCCTCACTACCTGCAAAAGCCTCGTAAATTTCACGTCGAACGGCAGTTGCTGATAGTGGCATATAAGCGCTTGTCAAACCCTTTGCCATTGTAACAATGTCAGGCTGAATGCCGTAATTTTGGAACCCGAAAGCTTTGCCTGTACGTCCAAAACCACAAATTACTTCATCGACAATGAGCAGTGCGCCATGCTTCTCACAAATAGCTTTGACTCCTTGTAGGTAGTTGTCGTGAGGCATAATCACACCACCACCTGTAATGATAGGCTCCATAATGACTGCAGCAATTGAATCTGACATTTCCCATGTCATAACATGATCGATCGCTTGCACAGATGGCAGTGCACAAGGATCTTTACTTTTAATATGGTCTTCATTTGCACGATACGAGTCAGGTGGTGTGACATGTAAAAAACCAGGTGCTAATGGCTCGTATTTATATTTACGTTGAGCTTGTCCTGTAGCGGCTAATGCACCCATCGAACTACCATGATATGCACGGTAACGAGAAATGATTTTTGTTCGATTGACGTGTCCTTTTTGTTGATGATATTGTCGAGCAATTTTAAAAGCAGCCTCATTTGCTTCAGAGCCGCTATTAGAGAAAAAGACGACATAGTCATCCCCTAATAGCTCACTTATCTTTTCACTTAGCTGGATGGCGGGAATATGGCCAACAGATAAAGGTGTATACGTATTTTCAAGTAACTGCTCATAGGCAACTTTCGCAATGTCTTCTCGGCCATAGCCAACATTTACGCACCATAAACCAGCCATAGCATCTAAATAACGTTTTCCTTCAATGTCGGTAATCCATGCTCCTTTAGAAGATTGGACAATCATCGTAGCATTCGGATTATA
>NZ_DAMDAY010000179.1:0-6311 GCF_032093475.1 Lysinibacillus sp.
GTTCCACTACACCAGCACTTTTTATCATATTGTAGACGCGTGAATGGGCTGTTTGAGCAACTTCAGGTCTTTCCCTAAGGATGTTTAAATAATCTGCAAATGTCCCTTCCCACTTCAGCCTGTTTTCTTCTTCGCGATAGTTTTTCACTTTATCTAAAATGTTAATAGCCTTCCCTCCATTCAGGGCTTGATTTATAACATAGTATGAAGTAAATGACATGATGATACCCATTACTTTTTCTTTGATGAAGTTTCTTCTTATTATTTATATTTTTTTAACTACAACAATGGGAATTTACCGACGATTTTGATACATAAAAGCTTACTGAATGAAGATAAAAAATTCGGTTATTCTAACGTTAGAAAGGAGGTCCATTATCATTGAATCGCCATTTTAAATTTCTTTTCACATGTTTACTTTTAGGGATGCTACTTTATCCTTCTGCAGCTTATGCAAAAGAAGAGCTTACAGAAGAAGAAATTTTACAGCAGCGTATGACCTATTATGTACAATTCGATGAATTACTCATCCCCTGGTATTTTTTAGCAGCTATTGATCAGTATGAAAGGAATTTACAGTCTGTTCGTAAAGATATCCCTAAACGGGAAGGCTATTTGGCTATACAATTCTCTGATGAATATTGGTCAGGTGCATTTAATCCTGTAAAGGAAGATACCTCACCTGAAACGATTAGCTATTTCGGAGGAATGGGCCTTGATGGTAATCATGACGGAATCGCTAGTCCAAAGGATGATGAGGATGTCATCTTTTCCATGGCTAGTTATTTAGGGAAATTTGGAACGACTGATGAGGATTTTAAATTAGCATTATGGGAATATTACGGAAGTGAAGAAGCCGTTAATCAAATTTTCACTATCTCAACACTATACAGACATTTTAAAACAACGGAACTTGATGCCCATACCTTCCCACTTAATATTCGCTCTGATTATAGCTACAAAGGCACTTGGGGCGCAAATAGAGGGTGGGGTGGACGTCGCATCCATGAGGGAACCGATATTTTTGCAAGCTACGGAACCCCTGTACTTTCTACCTCCTATGGTATTGTCGAGGTAAAAGGTTGGAATCAATTTGGTGGCTGGCGTATCGGAATTCGTGACAATCATAACTCCTATCACTATTATGCCCACCTTGGGAGCTATCATAAGGATATTGAAGTAGGCACCATTGTAAAGCCTGGCACAGTTCTTGGCTATGTAGGAAGCTCAGGATACGGAAAAGAAGGGACATCAGGTAAATTCCCACCCCATCTCCATTATGGTATTTACAAATTTAATGGTAGAACTGAATGGGCTTTTGATCCATACCCTTCCTTACTGCAATGGGAGCGGCAAGCAAAAAATCAAAAAAAGTAGGTTTTATTTCTTTCATTCATACATGTTGTGCACTTGAAGCAATTTGCTACAAGTGCTTTTTTTATTTATATAGGTAATTTTACATAAATACATTAATTAGTTGCTCGACCTCTATATATTTTTAACTACTAGCAGAAGGAAAATAAGTGTACTGTTGTACTAAAAAACTATTTTTAAATATTTCTACCGAAAGCCTTATTTATCAACCTAAATAGTTATAAAATAATAATTGTGTTTTATTAAAACTCTTGATGAGTTAGTAAAGGGATGGGGAAATGAAGAGCATTTTTCAGTTTAAGACACTTAAAGCTCGTATTTTAAGTGCATTTATTCTTTTATTAGTATTAGTAATTAGTTTTACAACCTACACTTACAATTCCAATACAAATATGGAAAAACAGGCAAAAGGTTTAGTAAAGGAAGATTTAGTAGTTTTGAACGCTAGTAAAAATTTAGCGTTGTCTATGAGTGTCCGTCTGTCTGCAGCTTTAAACTATGTGATGACTGGAGACGAAAAGTACAAGGAAACATTTAATGAGTATCGGGAAATGGCTGAAGAAAATAATGCTATTCTAGACAAATATGAAAAATCTGAGGAACGTACCAAACTAGTAGAAATAGCACGTGATTGGAGCAATCTCGTCAATACAGAGGTATTTGATATTTATCAAAAGGGCAATCATGAATTGGCTTTAGAAAATTTAATGGATACCCATGACCTCGTCACGACTATACGCAATGGGTATGAAAAACTTGCAGATGAACGTGCAGACGCGATTATGGACGTTGGCAATGATGTTGTGTCAACCAGTTCAAATAACAGGTCAATTGGCATTGTTGTTAGTTTGGTCTTAACTATCGCTGGTATTGTGATTGCTATTATCACAGCAAGTATCATTTCTAAACCAGTGACAGTAGTAGCAAATCGAATGAAAGAATTAGCAGATGGTAATTTGCAACTTGAACCATTAGTAGTAAAAACAAGAGATGAAATCGGAACGTTAATGGCTTCTGCCAACGACATGAACGATAAATTAAAACAAACCATTCACTCGATCTACACTGTTTCTGAAACAGTAGCAGCAAGTAGTGAAGAGCTTGCCCAATCATCGAATGAGGTACAAGCAGGGACTGAACAAATTACAATAACAATGCAGGAGCTTGCTTCAGGCACAGAAACACAAGCATCAACAACAGGTGATTTAGCAGAAACAATGAACGTATTTAAGCGTAGTATTTATGATACTACACAAGAAGGCGTTGAATTAAAGGAACATTCTAGTCATGTTCAAAACTTAACGGTTTCTGGCAAAAGCTTAATGGTACAATCTACAAAGCAAATGGCCGCCATTAACGACATTATGTTAGATTCCGTCAAGAAGGTAGAAAGTTTAAATAGCCAGTCTGCTGAAATTTCAAAGCTAGTTTCCGTTATAGACGATATTTCAAACCAAACAAATTTACTCGCATTAAATGCAGCAATTGAGGCAGCACGAGCAGGTGAACATGGGAAAGGCTTCGCTGTCGTTGCAGATGAGGTCCGTAAGCTTGCCGAACAAGTACAATTCTCTGTCACAGATATATCAACTATTGTCCACCGCATTCAAGGTGAGACGAGCAATGTCACTTCTGCTTTACAAATGGGCTATGAGGAAGTAAAAAGAGGGACAACACAGCTTGATCAAACGAATGAAACATTTGAACAAATCTCTAGTGCTGTAGAGGATATGATTGATAATATTACAACCATTTCAACTAATTTAAACAGTCTTGCTCAAAACTCTGACACCATTAATGCCTCTATCGATGATATGGCTTCCATTTCGCAAGAATCAGCCGCTGGTGTTGAACAAACAACAGCTACTGTAGAGGAAACTGCTGCTACTATGGATGAAATTGCTAGAAGCGCAAATCAGCTAGCAGGAATGGCTGAAGAGCTAAATAATCAACTACAACAATTTAAAATATAAAGTACTATAAAAGCTATCTCAAACTTACGAGATAGCTTTTTGTATCATTGCCAATGTCTAATTGGGACTCTTTCAAGTTCGTGACGTTTGATAATTACACTTATCTTTTGGTACCACTTCTCACATAATTCCATTGCTTCTTTATATTCATCCTCTTCTTTTGAAATAGGATCTTCTTCAGTATCCATAAAAGTATACTCTAAAATAGGATCTGATAAATGATCAACTACTAGCTTTAGCGATAGCTTTGTTACCGTATCCTCTTCTTCTTCTTCTTCATCCTCTTGTTCTGCTAATTCCTCATCCTCATTATCTTCTTCTAATAATGAACCACTCATTAAATAATTTTTAGTTTTAAGCATAAACACTTCATCTTCCATAATAGCTACTTCATATATTTTGCTAAATGGAATCTCCGTAATTGTCAGCTCTCCGCCTAACTCTTCTCTTTGTGCGATTATGAGCATATTGGTTTGTTCATTTAACAATAATGCATGTAAAGCATTACTAGATAATGTGTATTGAGTATGAGGTATAGCCATTATTTCCTCTGTACTAGCCTCTGTTAGCGCAGCCAGGGCTTGGGCCGCAAGATACCGTTCTTTTATATAACGAACAATACCTATACATACTAAAGCTAAGCCAATTAAAAAAAATACCTCTTGAATGATGATTATATTTATTGCATTTGCTAGAAAAAGATAGATAATCCCTAATAAAATGAAAAAAATAATTTTCATTCAGATCCCGCCTTTATCAAGATAATCGCTAGAGAAATAGTTTGATGTACTAGCAATTTATTCTCGACTCTATCTTTTCATTCTTATTTCTCATATTTATCTACCATAAATAAAAAACACGAGAACCTTGAATAGCCAATGTTCTCGTGTGTAAGAGTCAATTAACGACCGATTAATTCTTCTTTACTGCTTACGTCGTCTAAAGTTTTATCTTTTTCTATTTTATGCATCTCTAGGACATGCTGTGACGGTGGTACTAGTAAGCTCACCACTACTATCGTGATACCTGTTATAACAACGCCTGAAAATACAGGTGCTTGCCATAATTCATTTAGTAAACCAATGAAACCATCCGATTGGATTGTGAGACTAGGTACGAATGTTAGAGATGTAATAATGTAATAGATTAAACCAACGGAAATACTTGCCCAAACTGCAGGTGTACTCACACGTTTCCAAAATGGGCCTAATACAATTGGCCAGAAAATCGTTACAAAAATAATATCCCATGCTAAATAAGCTAGATCAATTACTTTTTGGAAGCTTATAGCCAGCACTAAACCTAATAATGCACTTGATAGAATAATAGAGCGTGAGAATCTTAAAAGCTTTTTCGGATCTGGATTACGGTTAATAAAATCTAAATAGATATTCTTTGTCACAATACCCGAAGTCGCTACATAACATGCCGCTACAGTAGACATCCCCATAGCTGCCATTGCCGTTAAGAAAATAGCTGCTAATAAAGGAGGGAAATAGCCCTGTGCGAAAGTCAGCATCAATGTTTCTGGGTTTGTACTATTGGGATAAATGGATTTGAAAGCTTCACCCAACATCCCTGGAATCCAGCTAATAGCAATAACAATACTACCTGCAATAATCATACTGCGCTGTGCCACTCTTGGGCTTTTCGCAGCTGCTACCCTTTGTCCTAAGTCAACTGCAGGGATGTCACCGAGTGCTAGAACAAGATACAATGTCCAAAACTCGGCTCCTGCCTTTTCAAATAATGTACTGATATTCCACCACTCAGGGTTGAAGGTAACGTCTGGATAGTAAAATAAAATAAAAATAGTAATACCTAGTATTCCAGCTACTGCAAGCGCCCCTTGCACTATTTCTGTATAAGCAACTGCCCATAAACCCCCAATAACAGAATAGATAGCAGTTAAGGATACAAATAAAAGCGCTGCCGGAATGAAATCAATTTGTAATAGTTGCTGAATAATATACGTCCCACCAACTGTTAATGCAGCTGCATTAAAAACACCGAAAGCAATAGCCATTACGATACCAGTATACGCACCTAGCTTTTTACTGCCATAGCGTAATCCATAGTAATCTGCTAGTGTCCAACCCTTTAAGCGTCGTAATGGCTTTGTCCAAATGAGTGACCCAAGAATCATACAAGTCCCTAGACCACCCATTGTTGCCGTTCCCTCAAAGCCACCGCTCGTATAGCCTGAACCTACAGCCGCAAAAAAGAATGGAGCTGCTAGTAAGGCAGCAACTAAACTCCCCGTGACAACTGAAAGAGGCATACTCCAGCCAGCGACAATTAAATCCTCAGCTGTGTTGACACGCTTATAACCTTTATAACCAATGTAATAGATAAATAGTAAGTATAAGCAAAAAATTATAACGTTTAACATAGTCGTACTCCTTAGTTTTCCATTATCCGTTCATCACAACTCCACCATTAGGCGTTAAAATTTGACCTGTATAGAAGTCAGCATGATTAGAGGCTAAAAATAGCACACTTTTCGCAATCTCTTCAGGTTGCGCTAAACGTTTTAATGGATATTTAGCGGACTCTTCCTCCACATAGTTATCTCCAAACTCTTTTAGAATGTCCGTAAATGTTCCACTAGGAGCAACAGCGTTGACAAGTATTGAAGGTGCTAACTCTCTAGCTAATGCCTTTGTAAAAGCATTGATAGCGCCTTTTGCCGCTGAGTAATGAGTAAATTCTTCACAACCTAGGCTGCCAATATCAGATGATATATTGATGATTTTCCCTGTATTGCGTTCCTTCATTCTTTTAGCTGCTTCACGGCAATTGTAGAAGCAACCATATAAATGAACTTTAATCATTTTATCCCACTGTTCATCCGTTAAATCTGTAATGCTAGATCCCTGTGCAAATCCGGCGTTATTTACAAGAATATCAATTTCCCCGAAGTCCTCGTCCATAAATTGATGCATCGCTTGTACTTCTTGTGAG
>NZ_DAMDAY010000180.1:0-6214 GCF_032093475.1 Lysinibacillus sp.
TTTTTTTTTGCGGAGCAAATTATATATATATATTTATTATTTAAAAGATTAATTACTTTATTTATATTTAGGACAAGTCATGAACCCTAGAACTACAAGGGTCTAGGGTTGTCTATTGAACTTTTTACTTCCCTTTATTGAACTTTTTACTTCCCTTTATTAAACTTTTTACTTCCTTTCATTTGTACCTTGATGAAAATAAAAGTACAATAAATTCATTAAATGAATCATGAAGGTTTTCAAAGTATATAAAAAGGGATGTATTTAGTTCAATACATATTTAGGGAGGATGTTTAAATGGCTAGGAAAAATGAAAAAAAGCAAGTTTTTTCATACGAGAACAGCATAAAAAAGAGCAATGAGTTTTCTATGGCGAAACTAAATCATGGTTTAACATTGCAACAAATGCAGTTGTTAGCCTATGCGATCTATTCAACGCAGCAGGATGGAAAAACAGAGTTCCGCAAAGCTGATTTTGAAAAGAAATTTAGTCTTTCTCGCTATTTGACGGAAGATGCCTATAAGGATTCAGACAGGATTATGGGCCTAAAAACTTCAATCGAGGATTTAGAGAATGCTAAATTCAAGTTTTGGAACGTCTTTTCGAGCATGGAGTATGATAACGGAAAATTTACTTTTGAATGGAATCCAAAAATGATTCCTCATATCCTTGAATTAAAAGAGAAGTATATAGTTACTGATTTAACGATTACATCACAATTTAAAAGTGGATTTAGTTGGACACTGTACGATTATTTAAAAGCACATTATGGCTATTGGCATAAACCTTTATCCAAAGAAGCACTGATGAAATTATTTGGTGTCGAGAATAAAAAAACATACCAAAATAATACAGGGAGATTTAAAACTTCTGTTCTTGATGTTGCAATTGGAGAAATTAACAAATATACAGAATTCGAAGTGTGGTATGTAGAAGAAAAAGAAGGACGTGCAATCATAGGCTTCGACCTTCATTGGTCTACTGGTGAAAAGGTAGCTAGTGCTACTAAAAAGCAAATCAAAGAATTAAAAACAATCATAGATGTTATACACGAGAATATGTTTAATTACATTAATTTAAAAGATGATACAAACAGACAGGAAGCTATTAATATAGTGCAAAAATCGGAAGAAATGAACCTTTACATAAAAGAGCCTATTTGTATTACAAAAGAACGTGCCGAAATGTTAATTTTAGAGGCAAATCAGTGTTTAGGACAGTTAGAACATTTATTGAAGGTTAACGATGAGGAAAAAGTTCCGTTTTATAATTGGCTTGAGGAGAGAGAGCCTGAAGAAATAAAGTAAAAAGGATAATGTGGTTTTGCAACGGTAAAAATAAACGGAACGAATCCATTACATGATGGTTATACTAATAGGAATTCATTGACGATTGCTCTTTATCGGCATACAATGAAGATAGTAAGATTCTGTTCGGGAATCGCATGTAGTGCAACGCTTGGTTGACCGCCAAGCGTTTTTTATTTGTCTAGAAAAAAACAAAGACGCTATTCAGTTTTAGTTACTGGATAGCGTCTTTGTTTGTTTTTACAGCATCATGCGTATAAGACGATACAAGGTATCAACGAATCGGAATAGATCCGCTGCGTAACGAAAGATGACCAGTCCTTCTTCACGCTTCTTTTTACGTTCAGCCTTCACCTTTTCTGTTCGGGAAATTTCAGGCATGTAATGCACCTCCTTTCAATTTGAAAGGAGTCAGCCAATAAAGATGCTGCGTGCCTATTGTAGCATGAAAATAACTCAATTTTATGTGATGCTGCCAAATTAACGTGGATTTACAACACCAAAAATATACAGGATTTTATTCATAAAAGTCGATCATGCAACGTTACGCAAAACGCCCACAAATCGTTGCTATGACTGGGTTTTAATCAAACTGCATAAAATCGTGTATAAACAATGTGCCACTAAAAAAGCGACAAACGCTGATTTGACAGTGTTTGTCGCTTTTTCGTATGTTGCCAAACTTACATTTGGGAACGTTATTAGATTTATTTTGTATACTCTATAACTCCTTGTAGCACTATCAATAAGTACCCCCTTCTTTTACCGTACATAAGATAATTTATAAATAATAAATGAACGTGAAGGGATTGAGAAAAATGTACAACGCGCCTTATACGTATCAATATCCTCATTATGCAAATTTACCAAATCATACTCATGGAAATCCTACTGGTTATTGGGCTGTTCCTAATGAGTTGGCATTTGGTTCTTATGGGGCTTTTTATAATGATTACAGAAATGTATTAAAAGATTTTGGGGCAAACCCATTTGTTATAAATATCAATGAAGCTACCAAACAAAATAATACGTATCGTACTGCATTATGGACAGGAAGTCATTTGCAACTCACATTAATGAGTCTAAATCCAGGAGAAGATATTGGTTTGGAAATGCACCCTAATGTGGATCAATTTTTACGCGTTGAACAAGGGCAAGGGATTGCACAAATGGGTAAAAGTAAAGATAATTTAAATTTCCAATGGCAAGTCTGCGATGACTCAGCTATTTTCGTCCCCGCTGGAACGTGGCATAACCTTACAAATATAGGGAATGTCCCGTTGAAACTATATTCTATCTATGCTCCGCCAAACCATCGATATGGTACAGTTCATCGGACGAAAGCAGATGCAATGGCTATGGAAGAAGATTTAGGTAATGGGAACACCGTATTTTTCGGAAAGACTCCAGATGAATGGATAAAACATACGGAATTTTTGTTGAATGAAGGTTTGGAAGATGTTAAGAGAGGAATTAATATGACACACGTTCTTCAAGAGTTCATTCTAATGGGAGTTCTTGTCGGAAAGGGATATTCTCCTGAGCAAGCATATGAAACAGTAGAAAAATGGGAACGTACAGGGGAATCGAAACTTCTCCAGCAAAGCAAAAATATGTAGAGAAACGATGCTCATAAGTAATCAAAATCACCCCTATTCAATTGAATAGGGGTTTTGTTACCTAACTTGCATTTAGGAACGTTTATTAGTTTCTTTTTGCATACGTTATAAATCCTTGCACTAAATCTCCCGGTTAATCTAATTTCTATCTTCAAACATTCATCTTATCTGTTGCTAATGCAGTAATGACAGCTCCTACTGCTTCTATCTAAGCTCCTACTGCTCCCATTATAAATCTGGCGAGACCCCAACCAGAAACCATTTTATAGAATAATAAAATTGAAACAATTTCAAATTTCAATCGTATAAAAAAAGGAAGGTTTCTAGGAGGTGTTTGTGCTATGACGTTTATTGGATGGGCTATTCTAACTTTTTCAATTGTATGTTACCTACCTTTCTTTATCTGGCTTTCTGCTAGTTATCTAAATAACGGTGATCAATCAAAAAGGAAAAATATCTTTTGCTTAGTAATGATGTCAGTTGGATTATTAAATGCTTTGAATTCTTTCTTGTTTAAGATTCAAGATACATATGCTTTTGCAGTAATGGTTATAATCATTTTATTATTTAGCCTATACATGTTTTCCATTGTTCGGAAAGATAAAAGAAAAGTATCATTTTAAATGTGGTGGAATGACTAACGAAACGCATGAGAAATTTGTGCTATAGTGACACATTAATTTTCAAGCCATATCTTCGAGCAAAAAGCGACAACAAATAACAGCTATATATTTGTAAAGGTTGTAGGAATCTCCTACCAAGTCAAAACCGAAGTTTTTGGGGAGTGTCCCGCACTCCCGTTGCTTAATCGAAATAGAGTAGCAAATGCTACTCTATTTTTCATTTCCAGAATATCCACCATTTTCTCTGTTGAGTGGCTGCGATTTGTTTTTTTGTTTCTTGTATTTCTTTTATTGATTCTAGTAGTTTCCGATCTCGTTCTTCTAGTTTGGTATTGATGTATTCTCGTTGTTCTTGTTGTTGATTTTCCACATCAGCAATATGTTTCCGCAATTCCGCAATCTCTTCTTTTTGATTAGCGATGATTTGCATGGTTGTACCCATTTGCTCGAGTGCGATTTGAAGTTGCAAAGTGTATTGTTTTAGTTCGTTTCCTGGTCGTTGCTGCGTTGCTGCTGTTGTAGTTGCGGTTACTTCTTCAAATTCAATATTCTTTGCAACCATGCGGGATAAGCCGTCTTTGATATCCATTGCGGTTAGGTTGCGGTTGAATCCTTCCGCAATGAACCGCAACACCTCGATTGTTTCGTGTGTATATCGTTTTTTTCTTCCTTCACCAATGGATGGGATGAAATCTTCAAAGCGATCTCTGTAAAATCTTGCAGTAGATTCAGCGAGGTTTAATTGTTTTGCAATTTGTGCCATGGTTAATAATTCTTTTTCCAAATTAAAACCCTCCCTATTTTTGGGGAATGGAATGTTATACATACTTTCGATATGGATTTTGAAAATGCCTTTAATTTGTTACTTATAAAAAAATAACGCATGGTTTTGATCGGTTTCTGAAGCAAAGGAAAATTACATAGATCGATCAGCGATTGTTAGAGGAGACGGGGATACAGGCGGTTGTCAATCCGAATTTGCGGTACCGGACCGAAGGGAGGATAAGGAGCAAATTTGGATTGACAACCTTGTTGCACCCGAACCCTCTTGGCATTGAACAAACCACAGTTTGTTCCTGCCTACCGGCGAGGGCCGGAAGTTTTGAAACCTGGGTTTCAAACTGCCGGAGGCTAATGCCATCCAAGGGGCTCCCTTGGTCGGGAGTTTGAGGGGCGAAACCCTCAAGGTCTGTTGCATGCTGAAGCATGCTTTGGCGGTAGCCAACTAGCCTCGCAGAGCACACACTTTACGAACGTAAAGTATAGTGTGCTATACTTTACATGGAAGTACTGCCGATTTTTCCCACCTGAAATCATCTCGTGGAAACGTGAAAATTCATGCCTGAAATATCGCTAAAAAGGAGTGATGATTTTGAGTTATGCAGTCGTGAGAATGGCCAAAATGAAGTCGCATGATTTGAAAGGGATCCAGTTTCATAATCAGCGAGAAAGAGAGAGCCGAACGAATCCAGATATCGATAAAGAAAAGACAAAAGAGAATTATGATTTAATCAATGCAGAAAACATTAATTATAACGAGCGAGTAAAAGAAATTATTGAATCGCAGAAGACTGGCACAAGGAAAACAAGAAAAGATGCGGTATTGGTGAATGAGTTAATTGTGACTTCGGACAAAGATTTTTTTGATCGCTTAACACCGGAAGAAGAAGCGCAATTCTTTGCGAAAAGTGCCGAATTTTTTTGTGAACGATATGGCTCGCAAAATATTGCCTATGCGACGGTGCACAAAGATGAACATACACCACATATGCACGTAGGTGTAGTGCCAATGCGTGATGGAAAACTACAAGGGAAAAACGTATTTAATCGGCAAGAATTGTTGTGGCTGCAAGATGAATTTCCGAAGCATATACAGAAAAAAGGCTTTGATTTAGAACGTGGTGAACGTGGATCAGAGCGAGAGCATTTAACAACAGCAGAATTCAAGCTGAAGAAAACAAAAGAGCAGTTAGGCGAGCTTGAAAATGAAACTGTTTTGTTAGAAAAAGACCTTTCTCATAAGAAAAGTGAAATGCTGGCGTTGAGTGAAGTTGTTCCAGGGGAATTTAAAATCAAAGCTAAAAAGGAAATAAACACGGAGGTCGTCAAGAAGGGGCTTTTTTCTAGTGAAACTGTTCAAAAAGAAACAGGTAATCTCATCATAAGTCTTGATGAATACAAGCGAATGCGTGAAGTCGTTGCAGCTGCAAGCACAATTAAACAAGACTATGAACGCCTACAAGCAACAGACGTAGCGAAAGAGAATAAGCAGTTACGAGAAGAAAATAAAGAGCTTCATGAGGCTGTTGATCGGCTTTATGATGATTGGAAGGAAGTTTCTGCAGAAAATCGGAATTTGAAAAAAGATGTAAGTTATTTAAAGGCTCTTATAAGCGATTTAAGGCTTGAAATTCAAAATGTATATAAAACTACTAAAAGATTTTTAAAAGAGTTTGCAGGGGGCGATAGAGCCTTTAAAGGCCTATTCAAAGATTTCATAGACAAGGTGAAACAGCAAAAAAACATGGGGGAATTCGAAAAAGTGCATAAACGTGAGGAAACTAAGAGCATGGAGCGTTAGAAAAGGGAGGCATGATTTTAAAACGGAGTTTTTTTTTGCGGAGCAAATTATATATATATATTTATTATTTAAAAGATTAATTA
>NZ_DAMDAY010000181.1:0-6163 GCF_032093475.1 Lysinibacillus sp.
GTTAAAGGTAAAATTTTAACGGCTACGGATGGTGATAATTCTGATGATACGATGAAATTGGGTTTATGGTCATTAGTACCTGCTGAGAAGGCTGACTGTTACCGTAAAGTGACTTTAGAGGTTGTTGCAGCTGATCAAGTAGTAAGAAAAATTCATTTCCCAAATGCTTTTGTGGTGGATTATACAGAAAGATATGGTGACACAGAAGGTATCGGTGAGTTCTTCTTATTTATTAAGCAAAAGAAAGACAAAACAGATTTGGCAAAAATCGAGGGTGGCTACGCTGTCTAAGATTGCAGCAGGATAAAACACTTACTAATTATCTAAGGAACTTTTATAGTTCCTTAGATTATTTTTAATCTCCCTAAAATTACTTTAAAGGCGGAAATAAAAGATCCTATACATAGAAAAGATAGCACTCAAACTCATATTTTTGTGAGGAAGAAGTAGAGAGAAGCATTGCCAACGGGTATGCCTTTGATGAGATGGTTGAGGCAATGGAAGGATCAGATTTCAAATTCTGTGTCATGAAGGATGTGTAGGGACTAAGCAAATAATAGTTGATAGGTTGAAATATAGTTGGTGAAAAACGGTTAAAAAACGGAAGGTGATTGGGATGAAATTTATAGATGAAAAAATTATTGCATTAAGAAATGAAATGAGAGAGCAGGAGCAACATGAGCTAGCCCAGCGACAAGTAGCCTTACAAAAGGAACAGGAGCCTGAGCCAGTATCTGAGCAGGAGGAACAAGACTTAGAAAAAGTAAATATCTATCAAAGCTACATCATAATTGATGATGAGAAGGTAGGGGTGTTGGAGCAGTCGTTATTGGATGGCAAAATGACGATCCGTATGCCAAAACTATTTTCTAAGATGTCTACTGAATTAGCAGCCTTAAAGTACCCATCGGACCGTCGACCAAATCTTATTTATACAGATGAATCCTCATCGATTAATCTTGCCTTCAACCTGACTCCACATCGATTAAAGGAAGAGGGAGTTGCTGCTTTTCAAGAAAATATGATTGATATCCTTGAACAAGCTCAACCTTCAGCTGATTGGCTTGATACGGATGTCCTGAAGATTGACGAGAAGACAGTCGGCTTTTTAGAGATTATAACACCGGCTATTGATGGCGATATTTTTAATTTAATGTTCTTTGCCTCTATCGAAGGGGTAGCGCTTATTGGAACCTTCAATTGTATGGAGGAGGACCTTGAAACTTGGCGTCCGATTGCGAGAGCTATGATGGAATCCTTGCGATTTGCTTCAAATAGTAGGAACGGAGGGGGAATACGATGAGTAGTGTAGTGACAGCTTATCATAATATTCAAATTCTACCTTTCGAGCTTATTAGTATTCAAGAGCTTACTATCGTAAAAAAAATGAATGAACATGCTATGTTACGTTTTACTGGTATTGTGCCTGAAGTAGCGAGAGACACTTATGTAGAAATGACGGAGGCAAGATCGGCAATTGAAGTAAATCAGCTTAATCATCTTGGTGTCCCTTCACCATTATTTAAAGGTGTAATTTTAGATGTGAAGGTTCGTTCAGTTCGTGGCATTTATTATATTGAAGTAGAAGCGGCTTCAAGCACCTATCAGCTAGACATTAAAAAGAAAAATCGCTCCTATCAGGATAAGGAAATGACCTATTCGTCTTTATTTAAACTATTACATCCTTTTTATCCTGGTCTTGACATTATTGATCAAGCAACAAAGGGTGCTAAATTAGACAAGTTTACCCTGCAATATCGAGAGACCGATTGGCAATTTTTAAAAAGACTAGCCTCACGTTTTAACACTGGACTAGTGCCTGCTGCTACCTTTGATAAGCCAAAGTTCCATTTTGGTGTGCCTGCTGGTAGAGCTAAAGGCAAGCTAGAAGATTACCATTATACTACCCGAAAAAAACTAGCAGATTACCTTCTATATACAGAGAATGGTAATGGAGGTATGGGAGAGCATGACTTTCTATACTATGAGGTGGAAACAGATAAGGTAATGGAAATAGGAGATCATGTCACTTTTCATCAACAAACGCTTTATATATGTGAAGCATACACAACCATGAAGGATGGCTTGCTGAAACATTATTATACGCTGTCAACGAAAAATGGCATGAATAAAAGTGAACTATTTAACGATGCGATCTCAGGTTTATCACTGGAAGGAAAAGTATTAGAAGTCGCAAAGGATCATATTAAGGTGCATTTAGCGATTGATGAGAAGCAGGATAAAGGAAAAGCACATTGGTTTCTTTATTCTACGGGCTATACAGCTGAGGGACATAGTGGTTGGTATTGTATGCCTGAAATCAATGACTTTGTTCATGTCTATTTTCCTTCACATCGTGAGGAGGAAGGAATTTCTAGCAGCTCCATACGAAAAAATTTAGATACTTCAGCAACGAACAAACTAGATGATCCTTCAACCAAATATTATCGTACAGCCTTTGGTAAAGAAATTAAAATGAGTCCAACTGAAGTGGTTATTACCGCACAGGATGGCGATATTTTTATTCGGCTAAATGAAGCAAATGGTATTGAAATATTTAGTAAAAAAGAAATTAAACTTATCTCAGAGGCAGATATTTCAGTGAAGGCGAGTAAGAATATTCTTTTGTCTGCAGAGGAAGAAATTTCTTTACAATGCAAAGAAAGTAAAATAATGATGAATGGCAGTGTGCAAATTTTTGGGAAGGAAGTAAAGGCAAATTAAAATGGTTGCGTGTGAATGAGAAGGAAGGAGACTTATATGCAGACACAGGGAGTTTTACAGCATTTTTATGATAACGAAGTAGAGAAAAGAAGGTTGAAATATCTCTTATTGCTCGAGGATTTTTTTCAAGCCTCCAAGGATAAGCTCGCCGATGATTTTAGAATGTCTTTTCAAAAAATATGTCAGCAACTAAAACAACAGCAAACGCTTCAACAGAAAGGACCGATTGCACATATTACGTTTTCAATGCTGCGTACAGAGCTACTAGAGAGCAACCCTCACTATTTAGTAGAAGCTACGGATGAAGAATGGTTTTTTGATATTCATCCGCTTTTAACTACTTATGATGCAGGCTGGGCGCATCATTTTTTAGAGCAATACATTGAAGAATTAAGTTTGTATAGCAAAACTTTTATGGGGGCAATTACCCAGGCAGATATTGATCGCATTAGACTTCAGGACGCCAAACATTTTCACCAATATGTAATAAGTCTCGCTAGATATGCGCTACCTGACATTATTCGATGTCCAGAGTATTTGGCGCTAGATCGAGATGTGGCTGTCGAGATACGTGTAGGCGAGTTTATGGATATGAATGAGGTTGTCTATAGCGAGGATTTTTCAGCGAAGGATAGTGAAGAAATAAAGGCTTGGCTAGATGAACAACTAGAGGAGGAATATCCATACGAGGTATTTAGCCATTTAAATTTAGCAGGTGGGCGATATGAAGGCTTGGATATTCGCTATGCCTTTTTCCACAAAGCCAATTTAACCAATTGTCATATGCGTGAATGTCTGTTGATTGGTACTAGCTTTCGGGAGAGTCAGCTAATGGACACGGATTTGAGCTTTAGCACAATTTATGAGACGGATTTTAGTAATAGTCAGTTACAGGGAGCGAATTTTCAACAGGTACAAGGAGCGAGTGGTCTGCTAGATCGTCAGAAATGGGAAATACCTGGCTATTTACCGGTTCGTTTTACTGGTGCGAATTTAGAAGGCGCCAATTTTGAGCTAGCGAATTTACGAGGGGCCAGCTTTATGGGGGCAAATGTTAGAAATACTAATTTTGCGGGAGCCAATTTAGAAATGGCTATTTTCTCTAAGGAAGCACAGGAATATGTAAAGCTAGATCCATTCCAGGCAGCTAGTGTCATTTGGAAGTAGACAGTGTGAAAAAGGAGACGAAAGATGAACTATTTTATTCTATCTCAAGATGAACGTATCACAAATGCTGTGAAACCTGTTGGTATCGCCCAAGTGATTAAAAAAGAGCTATTAACAATTGAAAGAATGGAAGAATTAGAGGAACTTGAACGGCAATTTCCTGTATTAGAAAAAGGCGAGATGGTGTATACCGATCTCATAGAAAAGCCAATCATGCTTATTTCTGATGCTGTTAAACAATTAGTGGAAAAGTATGTCCCAAATATGCCATTTAAAGCAGTTGTTCTCACGGATATGCCTAAATTAATGCAAACCTTATATTGGCTGGTGATCCCACCAAAAGTGCGTTGTCTTTCCGCTCAAACGGAATTTCATCTTGATGGTACGTTGAAGAAGTTAGTCTTAGATGAGCAGTTGGCTGCTCCTTATCCATTCTTTCAAATCGAGGGCATTAAAGAACAGTTTATAGTGGTGAATATTGAATTAGCAGAGAGTATTCTACGCAGAGATTTTCGGGGAATACGATTACAAAAAATACAAACTGAAGGAAGATGGAACGACATTCTTTCTGTAGGAAAATAGATGAGGAGCTTGAAAAAGGATTAAAGCACATGATGGCAAGGTCCTTTTAGGTAATGTTAGTGAGAAAATAGTGAGATTAAAATTAGAGCAATTTAAAGAAAGAGTCGTCATGCATACGTTTTGCAGTTAAGTCTTATGTTTAGCAAAAGTGATAACACCTTACGTATTGAAAGGATTGTTTTTCTATGTCAGAAGAAATGCAGACAAAGGGTGGCGACCAACGGAGTTATGTCGTAGCTGGTGCCAAATTATCCTGTTCGCAAGGAGATCAAACGAGTATTTTAAAAATGCCAGTTAGTCACGGTGTTTATACGAAAAATAAGGCGCAGATGAATACGATGGATTATAAGCCTTATGTCAATATTCAACCATTTGGGTTATGCCAGACATTAGCGAATCCTACTGTTGCGGCAGCTACAGCTGCCAATAATGGTGTCTTAAAGCCCATGCCCTGTACTCCTGTGATTACAATGCCCTGGATTAATGGGAAGGATGATCAATTAATTGAAAATCATCCAGCGTTAGTTAGTCAATCGATTAATATGTGTATGTATTGTGGAACGATAAAAGTAGAAGATGATGGGCAAGAATGAGCGATTGTCCCCTGAGGAAAGAAGGGAATTCATGTGAACACATACGAGGAAGTAATCGGATACGGTGAGCTTGAACTCGTATCCCCCTATGAAATCCAGACATTGCATAATCTCACGTTGACACAAACAGTGAATGACCATGCAAGATTAGCAATAACCGGATTTATCCCTGCGGAAAAGAAAGATAGTTGTATGCAGCTTGCCAGTACGACAGATCGAATAGAGGTCTATCAAAAACATAACGGACAACGGCTGCATGCGCTTTTTAAAGGACAGGTAACAGAAATTGCTATACGAATGACAAGGGGAGTATATCAAATTGAATTAGAGGCTGTTTCATCTACATTCACCTTGGATTGTAAAAAAAAATACCGCTCCTTTCAGCATCATAAAATGACTTATCAGGCGATGATAAAAAAGGTGCTAGAAGATTATTCAGGTGCAGATGTTATTGATACTGTATCGAAAGCTACTCCTCTTAAGCAATTTATATTACAATATAAGGAGACGGATTGGCAATTTTTACAACGAATGGCTTCCCATTTTCGTGCCGTATTAGTCGCTGCAGTGGATGCTGATAAGCCGAAGTTTTGGTTTGGCCTACCTGAAGGGCGAATGGAAAAGCTTTCCGTGGCAAATTATACGATCTTAAAGGATCGCTCTAAGTTTTTACATAGTAAGTACAATGACATCGAGCAGCCAATTGAAGAGCGGGATACAGTTGCCTATGTGATAGAATCTAGAAAAACATTGAAACTGGGTGATCGCGTTTTACTCCTGGGCAAGGAGCTTGTAGTAGCCAAGTCTATCGCCCGCATGAAGCAAGGCATCCTTACCTATGAGTATCATCTGCTGTTCGAAAAAGGCATACGCCAAGATAGGCGCAGTATTCCGTTCCTACCAGGCACCGCAATTGAAGGAAAGGTATTAGAGGTCAAAAAGGATCAGGTTCGAGTCCATCTTAGTATGGATGAGACACAAAAAAAGGAGGAAGCTACGTGGTTCCCACTGGCTACGCCTTATACGGCAGAGGGACATAGTGGCTTTTACAGCCCGCCAGAGGAAGGAGATAGCGTCCACCTAACCTTCCCGACACA
>NZ_DAMDAY010000182.1:0-5988 GCF_032093475.1 Lysinibacillus sp.
TTGAAACAAAAGAAATGGTAGCAGGCGGAAGTACTTATATGCCAAAGCTCAATCTTACAAGGAACACTTATGATTAAGAAAGATAAATTTAGGTAAAATAGCAACATGATTGTGTTCGTTGTTGAACTAGCTTAATATTGAAATTTATTCCTATGATAGTGTATACACTGGATCTGATAGTGTATACACTGGATCGCTTGTCCCACCACTTGCCTTTTGTAGAGTTGCCTCAATCCCATACATAGCGGTTTTCGCCCCAATGTAACTATTGTTATTTTCCTTCACTACTTGTTACCTTGCTTCCTCGATTGTTTTTTACCATCCACCGATAATTCTCAATCCACTGTAACAAATTCTCTTACGTAACTGTTATTTGCCCTTTTAACATAGGATTGCCCTCCTAAGTTATGTTATAATGCTAATGACTAAGCCATTATTCAAAGGGCATAAACCAATTCGAGCTGTAGCGTGTGCAAACGCTGCAGCTTTTTCTATGTTATAATTTACACAAATTACATATTGAGGTGATATTATGGAAAGTGATAAATTGGTTTGTAAGGCTTGTGGTAGTGATTCCTTTACAACCGGTCAAGTTGGTGGTAGTAGTAGCCAGGGTAATATAAGACCAATCGGATCAGTAATGACTTTTGGTTCATCACTTCTTATGACTTTTTGTAAAAACTGTGGAGAGGTTGCTTCAATCAAAGTTGATAACCCAAAAAAATTTAAATAAAATATCTGTTTAGGGTCACTCCAAACTAGTGACCCTTTATAATTTCTTTACTCATATTGTGCAGTAAACTACTGTTGAATTATCTCAAGTATTTTTTACCTTCTCTTTTAACTACATACTTTTAAATGGATGGTTAATAATAAATTTATACAATATTTAAAAGAGGTGTATTATTTTATAAATGAAAAAGGCTTATCTGCTTTTATAATATTAATTACTCTTGCTTTATTTTTCCTACCAAGTACAGGATTAGGGTTTTATGGACCTACTCATGATTCTAACGACCTTAGATTACAGGATATGCTCATGCTCATTCTTACTCCTTATATTGAAAAGGATTTGAGAAGCTATTATTATCCGAAGATTTTAAAGGATTTGTTTCACCCTTTGTTACTCCTTGGAAAATTGAATTAATTGAAACAAAAAGAAATCATTTCCGAGGCTTTGATCTGCAAATTACATTTGAAATTGAGCCTACAGATGGCGGACATAATATTTCATTAGGAAAAGATAGAATGACCTATGAAATAACTGTTGGTCCTGAGGTTAAATTGATAAATCACACTCACCTTAAGACTTATAAATATCCACCAGAATAATTCATTAAAATTTTTAACCTTTTATAGAATTTTGTATTTTTCATTGTTGAACAAATACTGAAAGGAATTTTTTCTATGAGAAAAATAATAATCATTTCGTTATTTTTAATAAGTTCCCTAGGGATAAATTCTACTTTTGCTAGATCAGATATACAGTATTTCCCTAAAAACCAACCCCCAAGTGTGATTGAGTTAGCCTTTCTACGTGAATTAGGTTTACCAATTCTTGAAACAATGTCTTCATATGGTGATAATCAATTATTCGATTATGCAAGAATTGAAAAAATTGAACAAAATAGACAAAACGACTACTATGATGTTAGTTTAAGGGTTATTTCCTTTGAAGGTGCCCACGATCAACCATTTAAACTAATTAACATCACTTTTCGTATACCGCCTGGTGAATCTGCAGAAAAATATAAAGTGTTTTCAAATAAGGCAGTCATTTCATATAAAGTTAAAAATATTTCTCCTGAAGAAGTTGAGAAGTTATCTAAATTCACTAAGTAGCTCAAAATTTTTTTTGCACATTTTCTTTCAACTAACCACTTTCCTCTTCCCTAACAACCCACCAGCCCTTGGCCCAATCCTTCCAGCCCATTTCAAGGTCCATAGCAATCAAAGCCACACTCACTTTACTTGCGTTAAGTTTCTGAGCAATCTCGTTAATTGGATATCCTTGATTCCACATAGCTATGAAGGTTCCAATCTGATTTATTGTGAAATCAACTTTAACTGATTCATGAACCTCGACAGTGAATAAGATGTATCAACTCTACTTCTTTCCTTGCCATTCAATATCACCTACCCATTAATTGCTTCTCTTTCAGGTCCTGCTTTCCTAGCCTTTTTAAGTTCATCATGTGTTATCCCCCAACCACCATCAATCATTGAATACGTCAGAAGCTTTAATTAGTGAGGAAAACGGTATTCGAACAACTTCTTCCTCAATTCGAATTGCTGTGTAACCATTCCCTTTATGTCACCCACTTCTGTATGACCATCAACATAATGAACTGTGAAATCAGCGTTATAACCAAATATCGCGATATTTCTTTCCGTTCTTTTCGAACTTCGGCAGTAACACAAACCTTGGCTGTAATTCAAAGGATGTCACAATACCTTGTGCTTGTAAGTGCTTCAAGTGAACATAATATTTTGCTTCTATCGCTGAATCGAATATAACTCCGTCGTGTATAACTTTCTTGTTCCCGTATTTTGCTTTACTCATGTTATTTTGCTTACACTAGCAACTACAGGGATGCGTAAAGGTGAATTGGCTGGCCTTACGTGGAAAGATATAGATTTTATGCAAAACATCATATCTATAACAAAAACACGTGATGAATATGGGGTCAGATCAATGATTATGTAATTATTACTGCCAATTTAGAACCAATTAGCAGTAATTATATATCTAAAATGTTTAACGCTTTAAAAAAGAAGCATAATTTTGAGCGTTTCTCGTCCCATATACTTCGCCATACATTTGTAAGTATTATTATTGCAGAGGGAACCGCTGTAACTACAGTTGCAAAAATCATTGGGGATACTCCTGAAATGGTGATGAGGGTATATGCTCATTCCCTCGCTGATGAGGAATTAAAGGCAACTCAAGTACTTTCATCTTTGATTAAAATCAAATAAATCATTTAAACATCAAATTTGGTGTACAAAGTGGGGTACAATCATAAGTTATACCCCACAACCATTGATATATTAGGATTTGTAAGCTTATCTGAAAATACTGTGCTCATAAAGATAATCATAAGAAAGGTCAACAAACAAATATTCATGTTCGTTGATGGCGATTGAAAATGTTCTCGTAATTTCTCCTGTTTCAATATCACGATATAATTCTGAGATCTCTCCACTTTGATCATTGCGCATTTTAATGATCGTTTGTAGGAAGTACGGTCGCCAACTCCAATTTTTATTAATTGCTCGTGGCTGCAATTCCCAATTGCCGTCAATTCTCATAACGTTAGGCGTTAACTGGAATCCATCTTCATTACAAATATATAGCCTAAAGGAGTAGTTATCCAGGAGTTCAGCTAAATACTCTAAATGCGAGACATTGTCACTCGTTGGTTTGACACGGTGAACAATCGCCTCTAGTTCATCCCTTAATTTTTTTAGCTGCAAAAATTGCGCCTCTAGCATTTTCTTTTCGGACGTAATAAATTGCTGGCATTCTTTTTTAAAGCGTTCCTTTAACATGTCTTTATCGACAAAGGTCATTGAAGGATTTGCTAAATATGGCCCTTGATAGTAGCGACCTCCATTTTTCCAAGCAAATTGTAGCTGATACACTGTTTCAATATCTTCAAATAAAAGATTGGCCCCTATTTTATAAGCAAGGCTGCCAATGGCAGAAATCATGTCCGATTGTGCTGACCAGGAATCATAATTTAAATCACGTGTATTGACCTTTAAAATATGTGGCGCCAATAACGCAATGTGCTCTAAATGACTTTCCGCTCCTACTTCTTGCACAGCAATTTTCACGCCGAACGTCGTAAAATAACGAAGGGCATGGTGTAATTTGTTTATATCCCCCATAAAACGATGCTCTGATACAACAATAACGATTCGATGTAAATCTTCTTCTCCTATATATTGCTGGATTATATTAAAATGACTTTCACCAAAATCTTGCATCAATAAATTAGGATTACTTGGAATGTAAATATCAATATCTGATGCAATTTCATCAATTTTGGCTAAGGCTGCATGTAAAATTTTATGCTCCATATCAATTCGATATTCTTCTGGAATATCTTCATTATTAACGAAGTCCATTAAATTAATTTGTTGCCCTTCAATTTGTAGATGTCCGGAAATTTCGTAGGCAATCACCGTATGCGCATCTGCGCTAAATATCGGCTGATAATACCCATGTATTTGATCTAAATTTGTTAACACTTCAATTGCGTCCATCATCGAAACCTCCATTATGAATAACTTTTTATAGTTATTCAAAAATAACATTACACATACCATTAATATCTAAAAAAATGCTCTCTGTCTGTATAATAAGTGGTTTAAAGTAAATTCGCAACTTCACCTATCATAATTTTTGGCCAATCTAACCTAAATTTTTTAGATTGGCTTAGTTGTAGCCATTGTTCGATTTTCACCATTTCTTATGACTTTTAGACATAGGAGGCTGTATTTTTACTCTATCATTTCTATGCTCTCACACAAACCTACATGTCATTGTTTCAAGGCTGCTCTCTCACTATAATTTATGCGACATACTAATAAAACGGCCATGACAATGCAGGGGAATAGCCCGTTCATTCCACATAATTCAGTCATACACCTAGTATTTTAAGTCAATTTTATGTTGATTTTGCGGCTGAGTCCCTATCGTATTTAATGGTTTTTGGCAAATGTCATCAATTTTGCAAAGATGGATCGATGAAAAAAGCAGCATTCCAAAAAGGAGTGCTGCTAGTCATTATTCCGACATAAAGAAATACCAAATCATTGCTATCACCATTAATGATATGATAACAGCTATCGTTACACGAAGTGGTGAAATAGGGGCATCTCCACCTACTCGCCCAGTTTGTCCATTGACCATAAAACGATAAACCTTTTCCTTATAACGAAAAGAAGACAGCCAAATCGGTAACATTAGATATTTGTATGTAATATCATCATGGTTGGTGGAAAAACGCAGATTTGATACAACATCCGCATTATTTTCCCAACGAATTTTGGAGGAAATTTGCGCGTGAAGATGATCATGAATTTCACTTTTAGCTTGATTCCACCCATCCTGCAAGCCAACACTATAACGCTCTGACAAAAATCCAGCTACATATTCTGGTTTATAAGCCTTATTATTTAAAAGATTAAATGGTTCAATTTTTCGCATCATATCACGATCGTAACGTGTTGTTGCACTTACTAAGTGGTCGTCGATAAATTCCTGATAAAAGCCACTAGTCGAATACCAATCTGTTTCAGTATGAGTTTTCCCATCTTTATCAGTAACTGTTCGATGTCGTCCATATCTTGCAGAATATCTAGAGCTTGTTTTGGAGTCGAATGTCCAATAAGGAAGATAAACCCCTTTAAAGGCATCAGGCTTTGCGCTAATTTTAGCAGCTTTCGGTGTAAACCATCTGCCTTTGATCCATTTTTGAAAATGTTCCCCTGCTTGCTTATCCGTTACTTCAAAAGCACATACACCATTTGGTGCTAACGTATTATCAGCAGTAGCCTCCATAACCTGATTGGAACCACAGTAAGGGCAACTGTCAGCTACCTGCAAGGCATCGTAAATCGTTTCGGCTGCACACGCTTTACAAATGACTGTTTTTTTCTCCACGCCCCAATTAAAATTCCCACGTTCCTCTGCTTTTAAGAAGTCCATTTCCTGGGCAACTTTTTCCTCTTCTTGCTCCGGCGTAGCAATTTCCGTTTCAAAGCCACAATAAGGACAAGTTAGCTTTCCTGTTGCAGGATTAAACTCGATCGATGCACTACAGGACGGACATTCAGCATCAAAGTCAAGCTTCACTTGTTTGGCATTTTCAACCTCTTGCATTGACATAGGCCATCATCTCCTTACTTGACATCATTCTCATCAAAAACATCTCCACATTCCGGACAGAACTTCGGTGGATTTGAAGGATCTTCTGG
>NZ_DAMDAY010000183.1:0-5865 GCF_032093475.1 Lysinibacillus sp.
CTTAAAACTTTATTGATTACGTTTTGCTTGTTCAGTTTTCAAGGTTCATTTTGTTAACCATCTCATCGACAGCAACTTTTAAATTATAACATATTTCGTTTTTCGTTGTCAACATCTTTTTTAAAAAGTTTTTAAGTCCGAAGAGACAACTCTTAAACTATATCATAATCATTTTCGTAAGTCAACATCTTTTTCATCTAAATTTCTTTGATGTTGTTTCTTGCATCGTCTTAACGACAAGTAATAATTTATCATGTTAACTTAGACATCGCAAGTGTTTTTTTAAACAAAATCTACTTTATTTAAAAATAACGAATTAATAAGCTATTTTACGCATTTACGAGAATACGGAAATTATATATTCTCCTTTGCCCACTTAATTATTTGTTTTACTATACATCTCTTTCTTTCAAATCACAACATTTTATCCTACTATTTTTCAAATCAAAAGTGCATTACAGTTTACTATATAAGAAAACCTCTAGAAAACTAAAGGCTTTCGATAGAGCAAATGTTATTGTGTCGTTCATTTCATACAAACTTTTTTCATTCAAGGCAACAACGTATTTACATGTACACGTTTTATATGTACCGTATCGAAAATAAGCGCTAAAGTGCTTTTACTACACTTTAGCACTTATTTCTATTATGTCCTATTTTAAATCGTCACTTTGAGGATCAACTATATTTAAGCACCATAAGAAATTATCCCAAGCGGAATACCAGCCACTGAAAATTTCCGACGAATCATCCCAACGCACGTCGAATTTCTTCTGACCGTCTATCTCCACTAAATATAATGTAAGGTTTTCGTCTTTCTTAGCCACTACTAATTTCATACCATGCTCAAGTTCTTCTTCAGTAAATGGAACATCAGAAACTGATCGTAATTGTGCCTGTTCAAACACTTGTTTGTTAATAATTTTGTAATTCATTATAAGCCCCCAATAAAATACTTCTTTTTTTACTTAGTAATTTAAAAAACATAGAACTATAAAAGTATAACCTAAATTTAATCAACCTTTAAACAACTTAATTTTTTTCAAAGCATAAAAAAAGAGAACCCACTTATCCCGTGAATTCTCCTCTTTATTTATTTCTTTTGTTTTATTGCTCTATGAAAAAAACCAACTACTTTGTAATATGGCGCATTGTTGGGAACAATAATACGTCACGAATTGATGGTGAATTTGTAAGGAGCATAATTAAACGGTCAATACCGATTCCTAAACCACCTGTTGGAGGCATACCGTATTCCAACGCTTCAATGAAATCATTGTCCATTTCATGTGCCTCATCGTTACCTGCCGCTTTTTCTGCTAATTGTGCTTCAAAACGTTGGCGTTGGTCGATAGGATCATTTAGCTCTGTGAAGGCATTTGCATGCTCACGACGAACGATAAATAACTCAAAGCGATCTGTGAAACGCTCGTCCTCTGGATTTTTCTTCGCTAGAGGAGAGATTTCTACTGGGTGGCCATATACAAATGTAGGTTGTACAAGTGTCTCTTCTACCTTTTGTTCAAAGAATTCATTGATAATATGACCTACTTCATGAACATCTTTTACTTCTACTCCATGCTCTTTAGCAAGCGTTTGAGCTTGTTCTTTTGTCATTGGCTGCCAGAAGTCCACACCAGTTGCCTCTTTTACAGCGTCTACCATATGAACTCGTTTCCAGCCTACTGCAAGGTTGATCTCATCTTCTCCATATTGAACCGTTGTTGTACCAAGCACTTCTTGAGCAACATGTGCAATAAGGTTTTCAGTTAGAGACATGATATCTTGATAATCAGCATATGCTTCATATAGCTCAATCATTGTAAACTCTGGATTGTGACGTGTAGAGATTCCTTCGTTACGGAACACACGACCAATTTCGTAAACCTTTTCTAAACCACCAACTATTAAACGTTTTAAATGCAATTCGATGGCGATTCGCATATATAATTCCATATCAAGTGCATTATGATGCGTAATAAATGGACGAGCAGCTGCGCCACCAGCAATTGTATGAAGCATTGGTGTTTCTACTTCTAAATATCCAGCGTTATCTAAATAATTTCGGATTGCACGGATAATTTTAGAACGAGTGATAAACGTTTTTTTGCTATCTTCATTTGTCATTAGATCTAAATAACGTTGGCGATAACGTTGCTCAACATCCTGTAAGCCGTGGAATTTCTCCGGCATAGGACGTAAAGCTTTTGTAAGGAATGTGAAGTCCTCAGCTTTTACTGAAAGCTCTCCAACTTGCGTACGGAATACATTTCCACGTACACCTACGATATCCCCTAAGTCAGCCTGTTTAAACAACTCATATGCTTCTTCACCTACATGATCTTGGCGAACATAAATTTGGATTTGTCCTGCTAAATCTTGAATATGGGCAAAACCAGCTTTTCCTTTACCGCGTTTCGTCATAATACGTCCCGCAATAATCACCTCTTGAAGGTTTTCTTCAAGTTGTTCTTTTGTTTGGTCTGCAAATTGTTCACGTACTTCTGCAGATAAATGTGTACGCTCAAAACGGCTTCCAAATGGATCTTGTCCGTTTTCTAGTATCGTCGTCATTTTTTGGCGTCTCACCAATAGCTGATCATTTAATTCTTCTATATTTGACACTTGTTTCACTCCTTAAGTAAATTGTCCGTGTTTACGTCCATCTAACACTACTGTTTTTGAATGTATTTCATTGTTTTTTGTACAAGAAATAATAATTACTTAACTAGTATACAACAGAGTTTTGTTTTTTGCTGTGATTGATTGTAATTTGTTTATGGCATCATTTTGGCATCATTTATTTCATTTTTGATTGCTCTACTTACTAATAGAAGAAAGTCATTTACTTTACTGACAACCACTTCCATTATTGATACAATTTTAGTGTTACAAATATATTACATTAAAGGAGACAACTTATATGAAGAAAAAACTAATTTTCAGTGCAGCACTTGTACTATCACTTGGCCTTGCTGCTTGTGGTGAAGAAAAAGCAAAGGAAGAACCACAAAAAGAAGAAACTCAAACGCCTGTATCTGCTGACAAAAAAGAAGATACGGAAAAAGCTGATGAAAAAGAAGAATCTGATGGAGTTGGTGAAACAACCGAATCAGAATTAGGTAAGATGACTGTTCTTTATAAAGATAAGGAACTTAACATGGCAGTTAATAATGGTCCAGTAAATGCTACTTTGGATAAAATTCAATTAGCAACAATGGAACCTTCTGAATCTTATAAAGAAAGTTTTGGCGGCCAAGATAAAGTTACTATCGTTACTATTGAAGCATCTGCTGAAAACACAGTTGATGACACTACTAATTACTACTTAAATCAAGCTAAATTAGTAACGGATACTGGACAACAAGTTGATTCTGACATTTGGTTTAGTGATGACATTGGTGGAGAGTTCTTAGGAAAAGTGAAGAAGAACGGTAATATCATTTGGATTCTTAAACATGATGAGGCAGTTAAAAAAGTAACGTTACATATCAGCGGGGCTTCGAATGCTAACTTTGACCGTTTAGGTGAAGATTTAAAAGTAGAAATTCCGTTAGATAAATAAAAAAAAGTCACTCATTAGAAAAATAATGAGTGACGTTTTTTTAATTTGTTAGTGTTTTTACTTCTTCTTTATTGCGAATATGAACTACCCCAGTCTCACTTACTCGTATATTCACATCTGTAATGTCTCTTTTTAAAATGTGTTTAATGGCATATCTAATTTCCCACTCTTTAACTTGCCCGTTTTCATTCGAGATACTTGCATGGCTAGACATTTTATTTTCACTATGAATAATTACTGTCCCCTTACGCTCATAGACTTTTACTGCACCACCCATAAAACCTGAAGCGATCTTTACAACATCTACTCTTTCATTTGTTATATCCCGAAACGTTTTGTTTGAGAAATTATATACAACAGCCATATCACACTCTCCCTAAGTACATAAATATCAATTCTTCTGTTTTGGTTTTTAATGCTTGCTTCGCGTAACGTAGTACAACATCTTCACCAGGTGTTTTTATAACCACGTCACTAAAATATTGATCAACGTGAATCCACTTTACTACCTCAATTTTTTGTTTTGCCAGCATGCGTTTGCTGTTGTAGTAATCAGATCTTATAACTTTTAATAGGTCGTCGACTATTCTGATATAGACTTTTGCCATCTTTAAATTCCCTAGCGCATCATAGTCATGTTGCAAAGATTTAACGGCCATCTCTAATAGGATAAATTGGTGTACATTTCTTCGTTCATCCGGCTTAATCATCAGAATCTACCAATGATGCTTTTTGTATCTTCTCGAATTGAATACGTTTTATTGATAATTCAGCATCTAAAAGTAGTTCTTTCCTATACAAGTCTGTTCCTGTTATTTTTCCTATTTCATCATGTAGCTTGTTATGGTCCCATAGTGTTAATTTAATTAACTTTCGCATTTTAAAAGCGCGCTGGATTGTTTGCTCAATTTCTTCAAGTTCCCATTCAGTCAACTCACGCTTTTTATCATAATACTGCTCCTTTTTCCACCTCTTAATCTCCACCAAATGTTCTGGTAGCATCATTGATGTCCATTTCATATTCCCGCGATCATGTAGCATCACAAATCACTCTCCACTAATATTCAGTATCTGAAATACTTAAAATATCTAAGAAATGTACTTTATGAATGTTGTAGTACTTATCTTTAATATGGATTAGTTTTGTGTTTACATCCATTTTTGTGACTGTACCTTCTAGAGTTTCATCATGTTTATAGATACTAAAGACTTTGGTTTGTTTTTCTTCCATAGCTTCAGTTAACGCATTTGCGATTTCCTCTAAGTCGAATTCATCACGATCTGGGTGCTTAGGTTCCTTTTTCTTTGTAGGTGTTTTTGTTTTTGCCATTTAAACCACTCCTTTTTAAGAACATTTGTTTGTATATATTATAGAACTAATGTTCTGTTTTAGGCAATAAAAAAATGCCTAGGCTCAAATTTAATTGAGTAACCTAGGCTTTTTGTTAGATGCTACGTTGAGCAATGATAATTTCTAATCCCTTTAAATCGCCATTTGTTAATGTTCCAGCGTCGAATTTTTCTAAATGAGATTTATCAACAAGCTTTTTATCTACAGCTTGTTTGATGTAGTCTCGTACTGCAGCTTTAAGTGTTTCATTAGTAAATTTCATAGTATCATCATCCTTTTCATTTAGAATTGGTTTACTATCTTCCTTGATCAATTGCACTTTAACAGCACTACTTGTCGGTACAATTACTTGTCCTTCTAATTTATATCCTGCAGGCATTTTCCATGTTGGGGGAATTTCAAAATGTGGAGCATCGTACTGTCCGGCAATCCAATATCCTCCCCATGTGATACCAAGCTTTTTAGCTATGGCACCAACTTTTGAAAGCGTAGAAATATCATATAAATTTCTTGGAGGAGCAACAGCGATATCCCAGGCTCTACGAGATGTATGGTTACTATTACGTGTCCATGTAACTACTTGGCCTGGTCTTGTACGACCTTGCTCATACAAGTAGTTTTGGCGTGCTTGGCTACGGTATGTCTCTGTGATGAAAACAAAGTCAATGCCTGCCTTGTAGCATTCTTGAAAGAGTAATCGGCATGCTGTTTGTGCTGCTGCTGTTAATTCGCTTAAGTCACGACATGTAGTAGTTACACTTGTCATTTTGCATCATCCTTCGGTTTTTTATATTTTAATGCTTGTTCACTATCACTGACATCGCTAGTGGTTGGATCAATGACAATACCTAACAAAATCAAAATGCTTAAAATGGTATTAAAAATAGCAGTGGCTTGTTCGCCAACTGCTTCAGGTAAACTGTATCCAAATGCTGCTGTTACTTGTTGA
>NZ_DAMDAY010000184.1:0-5851 GCF_032093475.1 Lysinibacillus sp.
ATAATTACCTCTAAATTCTTTTTCTGTGTCTTTAAAGGAATAAAAAAAATAAACTTGTCTATCAGGACTAACGGTCTGATGATAGTTAATATCTATATAAGGGTAGGTACTAAGAATATTTCCATCAAAAGTTATATAATTTAATCTTTCTACCTCATTGAACAATAATTTTTTTCTAACATTTACAGATGCATCAGGCATTTCTTTAAAAAGAACAGTATCCAAATGCCATTGTTGTTGCTTTGGCTTCTGCTTATATCTTTGATAAACCTCCTGATGTATAGGATACTTTAGGTTCCTTAATGCCTGGTAAAATTCATCTACAGTTTCATTAACAACTTTTTCCTTATTTGCAGGATATAAATATTCATTATTATCTGAAGGATTAGTTTGAGAATGAACAGGACTTCCTAATAATATAGAAAAACTGAACAAAAATATAATCACAAACGAACTAATTAAGAATGGATTTTTCATTTAAATTACTCCTTTTTAGAAGTAACGTACCCTAAATGTTCTTTAACTATCCTGCTCCGTTAGTTTAAGTGAGAAACTTCCCCATCTTACTCTATATTTCAACAGTAATATCGAATTTTATTGAAAATGTTCTTCCACAATCTGGCCTTTTGATGAAGAAAGACGCATTCCTTAATAAAGAAATGCAAACCCGATTGTTGAACATCCTTTTTTAACTACCCCTAAAGTAAAACTCAAACTTTCATTTGGTAATGACATATTAAAGCATGATTTATTCACGAATCTTACCTAGTAAATAGTCTCGATGCTTAAAACTTAAATCATAGTATTTAAAAGTATCTTCGTGTATTTGTTTCAACACTTGATTAAAAACTCGATAGGCAAAATCGTATTGTGATTTTGTAATCCAATTATTGTGTAGAGCCTCTTCTAATTCATCTTTATCTTTTTCAATGATTTCTCCAGTTGGTAATACAACAATATCTAAAAATAAGTCCATCATATAGGGTTCTCCATTCTCAACGCCATTTCCATATGTGATATCTATGTACCACTGAATAATTTCTCTATTTTCATTAAACATTGATGTAATAGCGAAATTTTCATTGAGTGGTAGTTGTTGTAACCATAAGTAATTGTTATCAACAATACAAACCTTTTTAATTAAATATTCAGTTATTAACGGCTCTTTTACTTCATTCATTTTTATAAGAGCAATAAATCCATTAAAATCTTTGTCATTTCTCTGCTCTATAGAATAGTCGCGTTGTATAATTCTAGTCCAATCATTTCTATGTAAAAAACGCTTTTTCAAAAGGTAATCGCTCCTCAATTAATATTATTGGTAAATTATAACATTAATTGAGTTTAAAATATATATAACATATCCGTAGAGTTTTGTACCATTGCATAGAATAATATTATTCAACAATCTGGCCCGATTGTTGAATAAGTGTAAAGATAATCAAGTTGTTTACTTTTTAAACGCATAATAGTTCAATAAAGCCTATTACTCAACTTTTATACATCCGACTTACTCGTTTTGGACTTAATGATACATTAAACTAATCCTCCCAATAAAAAATAGCATCCATGACTAAATACTCTCTAGGTTCACGATAAATTGTCGGTATTTTTGTTTGAAAAGACAAAGGTTGATTCATTTTTTCAGCTTCTAATAGTTCATAATCAAACTCTTTTAAGGCTTGTTTCAATTTTTCTGCAATTGTTTGGAATTTCTCGCTCAAATCTAATAAATTTGGACTAGCAAGCAAAGAACCATATGCCCCACCAACTACTTCATTCGTTTCGATACGAATTGTTTTATATCTGTAATCTTCGCCCATGATTGCTACAGGTGCTAAACGACAAATATCAATAATAATCCCATCTTTCTTTATCTCTCGATGACCGTACTTCTCTTCAACGACTATAAAATCCTCTTTTCGATAACAAAAAAATTCAACAAAGGAGGCGTATCCACTGCCAAAATGACTCCACTCTGCTTCACATACTAAATTAGGAATACGGTTTATTCGATGAAATAACCGTCGGATATGGGCTTCAATTTCTAGTTCATTATTTGTATTATAGGGGAACTTGTTCCCGACGATCTTTCCTACAATTAAGCCTTGTAATTGTTCGTTAGAAAACATGCATAAAACACCTCTCATTTGATTATGCCCGATTTACAACGAAAGGGCACATTTCATACTCTGAAATACGCCCTTTAATGGAATATAAACTTTATTTTGTGGCTTTTAAGTGTGTTTACAAACTTGCATTTGGAAACGTTATTAAGCTTATTTATGTATACTTTATAATTCCTTGTTTTATTAAAGCACCCGTTAACCATTCACGAAGGGCAAAATTAGCACGTCACCACAGAAAATGAAAGATGGATAAGTTCTTTCATGGGAACTTAATTTCGTTATTTGCGAGTTTAAGGTGTTTCTGGTCAAATATAGCAATATTTGCAAGTAGGGTCGCTACATTTTGTTTCAGATTCCACAATAATAATCTAAAAAGTAAGTGGTGTACCTTTGGAAGAAGTTAAGTTAACGAGATATAAGTGGAATCAATAGTTGTTACAGGTGAATTTATTGTTGGATATTTATGTTAAAATTAATTTTGAAGATTTTGAAGGTACTTAAACTATTGATGAGGGGGGATAAAAATGAATATTTATTGGTTAGGTGCAGGGCTTTTTCCTCTTGACTGGGAATTTTGTTTTTTTACAGTTTCAGAATACAAGGAGAAAATAATTGAGAAAAGAGAGAGCAACCCTGAATATTTTGATATGAAAACAGGTGGAGTGGACAAATTGTTTGCCCTTATAGATCAACGTGTGACGTTTGCTTTAAATAACTTTAGGGAGGAATTGAAAGGATATAGTGATGAGTTAAGATGTCCTGCCATGATTACACCAATTCCTAGAGGGGATAATAGTAATGGTGCAGATTTTATCATAATTTTAAAACGTGATGAAGATGGAGATACAGCAGTTTACTCTCCTTATCCTATTTCATATTTAGAAAATTAAGAGGGCATGGAAAGGTTGAAGGTAAGAGGTGGTAAAATGAAGTTCCATTTGTTAGAAGAGGATAGTCTTAGCCATGAATATCCAAATAGTTCTGATTATTGGGATGAAAACAGGGTTATTTCAAACACGAAAGCAGAAATCGATGGACTTATTATGTTGATTTTAATGCAAGTTTACAGCACCACTTCCTACTGGATAACAAGTTTCTCCTAACCTATTTATATGCTCCAACTTATCGTTAAAGCCAACTTTATATAATGTATACAAGTCATTCATTTTGAGTGGCTTTTTATTTTTGTCTTTATTTTCCAAGCGCTAAGAAGAGTGCAGGGAACTAAACTGCTGAATTCTTATCTATGGTAAAGAAGACTAATTTTTTAGTTCAACGAAATTTTTTAGCTAGGCTCTGCATACTCCACGATAAATGAGAAGGATTAGTATTTTTGTGACAATTTAAATGAAAAAAAAGATTGTAAAATAACAATTCGTGATTTATATTGGAGATTATGATTTTTTTTCTAAATCTCAAAATCATAAACAAAATTCATTTTATATAAAAATTATAGGAGGGAAGTGAGTGATGAAGATGTATATTTATCCCCTATTAGTAGTGATTGCAGCAAGCAGTTTTGGTATCGTTTCAACGATTATAAAGCTGGCAATGCGTAGTGGTTTTACTGTCTCTGAGGCAGTAACAAGTCAGTTTTTTATTGGCTTTTGTATAGCAGTATGTATCTTCTTAGTTACAAACAGATCAAAATTGAGCTTTAAAGGTGTTAAAACCCTTATATATGCAGGGATTTTAACAGGGCTAACGAATATTTTATATGGTCATTCTTTGAACTTTTTGCCAGCATCATTGGCAGTAGTTTTACTATTTCAATTTACATGGATTGGTATGTTGATTTCTAGTATAACAAAACGACAACTTCCAAGTAGAATTGAATTCGTATCTTTAATCATATTGGTAGTAGGAACAATACCAGCTGCTGGTATAATTGATGTTGATTTATCCCAAATACCTTTCCAGGGGTGGTTATGGGGGTTAGCAGCAGCACTTTGTTATTCCTTATTTTTGTATGTTAACGGGAAAGCAACTGAAAGTATGACAACCTCTAACCGCTTAGTATTTGTTTCATTCTTTGCATTCATGATTACTGCCGTTTTCCAGTCTCCAGAAATTATTTGGAATGGTACTTTGTTTAACGAGGGACTGTGGATTTATGGATTGGCATTAGGGTTATTCGGCATGATTATACCGGTTTTCCTGTTCACAATTGCAGTGCCTAAAGTAGGATTAGGTATGTCATCAATATTGAGTGCTGTTGAATTGCCAATCGCGGTCATGGTATCCGTTATCTTATTAAGCGAAACGGTTACAACTTTGCAAATAGTAGGTATCATCACTATTGTTATCGGTATAAGTTTACCAACAATTCTAGATAAAGATAGATTGTTAAGAATCGGTAAAGCAAAATACAGAAAATCAAGCAAAGAAGTAGCAAAAGAATCTTCTATTTAAAGATTTACACGTGTTGGCAACCCCGTTATACAAGTACAGTTGTCACATTAAATGTACATTGAATCGGACAAGACAAGGTTTAGATAACAAAGATAATAAAAAACTCGTATTTTGATGAAAGATTGATCAAAATACGAGTTTTCTTATTTTATTAATAACAAATAGCTATGAGGGAAGTAAAGGATCTATCGCAATTTACCTTACCTAGCATACATTCATCAATGTGAAAATGATCCCCTAAATATCAAATTAAATGTCTACTTTTCTCTTTTTTCAATTGATTTTAATAATGTTAAACCAGCAACACTTATAAGCGTAATGCTATACATAATCGTCTTATTGGCTTTTCCCCAAGTAACTACCATTGTTGTAAGAATTAGCACTAGTAATATGAAGTAAGGTAAGTAAATTCGCAATTTATAAAACCCCTTTTTTCTTTAGTCTCTGAAAAAAGCGAAATTAACTAGATTCAATTTTTCATAAGCTAGGCGTTTGGAAAGCAATGTCTCTTGCAGTATTAATGATACTTAATGAAGTATGAAAGTGTGTATCCATATAAGTAGTTTAAATTTTCGGGAACGCTCAATATCCCCTGTGAAAAGACCAAGGTACTTAAATTATGGATTAGCACTTGACCGTAGTGTGATTAATGACAAGCAATATTTATTTAGCAGTCCAGGTACTCAATTAAATTTGGAGCCTGGTTTTTTAATTTTTAAATTATTTTTTTAATAGTATCTAATTTCGATTGTTATTGTAACCATAATAGTGTAAGATGCATACTATAAGTCATACAGTGTATGTCGTACAGTATATAAAATTGAGGTGGGTGAATGAGCACTTTATTGAATTCATTAACGACAGAACTTAGGAGGGGGACGCTGACATTAGCGGTATTAAGTCAATTACGAACACCACAATATGGATATTCACTTGTTCAATTATTGGAGAATTCGGGCATTACCATCGATCAAAGCACCTTATATCCATTGCTTCGCCGTTTAGAAAAACAGGAGTTAGTAACGAGTAATTGGGATACATCTGAAAGTAGACCGCGTAAGTACTATGTATTAAGTGAATATGGTTTAGACATTTTTTTGCAATTAAAACGAGAATGGATTAACAATTCAAAAGAACTATATGAGTTATTAAAAGGGGATGATGATAACGATGAATCTGATTGATATTTATATTCAAGAGGTCACTCGGAGGTTGCCCGAAAAAAATCGGGAGGACATCGCACTAGAGTTACGGTCAACTATTGGGGATATGTTGCCTGATGATTACAGCAAGGATGATGTAAAGGGGGT